>JAHWLA010000030.1 GCA_019347595.1 Actinomycetota bacterium | reverse complement strand
GGTCGGTGACCCGGTTCTCCTTGTAGTTGTAGGTCCGGATCTTCTCCGACCGGCCGCCGCCGCCCACCTGGCTGCGCCGGGCGTCGGACAGCTCGGCCGCTTGCCGGTCCTGCTCGGCCTTGAGGAGCCGGGACCGCAGCACCTGCAAGGCCTTGGCCCGGTTCTGGATCTGGCTCTTCTCGTCCTGCATGGCCACCACGGTCCCGGTGGGGATGTGGGTGATGCGGACGGCCGAGTCGGTGGTGTTGACGGACTGCCCGCCGGGGCCGGTGGAGCGGTAGACGTCGACCTTGAGGTCGTTGGGGTCGAGCTCGATGTCGACCTCCTCGGCCTCGGGCAGCACGGTGACGGTGGCCGACGACGTGTGGATGCGCCCCTGCGACTCGGTGGCGGGCACCCGCTGCACGCGGTGCGGACCGCCTTCGTGCTTCATGCGGCTCCACACGCCCTCGCCTTTGAGGAGGAACGACACCTCGTTGAACCCGCCCTTGTCGGACGGGTCGGCACCGAGGATCTCGTGCTTCCACCCCATGCGGTCGGCGTAACGGATGTACATGTCGAACAGGTCCTTGGCGAAGAGGTTGGCCTCCTCCCCGCCTTCCGCTCCCCGGATCTCGACGATGACGTTGCGGTCGTCGTTGGGGTCGCGGGGCAGGAGCAGGACCTTCAGCTCCTCCTCCAACCGGGCGATGGTGGCCTCGGCCTCGTCGGCCTCCTCCTTCATGCCCAGCTCCTTGGCCGCCTCCAGGTCGTCGAGAGCCGCCTTGTACTCGCGGTAGGCGAAGACGATCGGCTCCAGCTCCTTGAACCGCCGGCCGGTGTCCCGCAGGGCGCGCTGGTCGGCGTGCACGACCGGATCGTTCATCCGGTCGGCGACCTGCTGGTACTCCTCTTCCAGTCCGGCCAGTCGTTCGAGCATCTCGCTCGCCAGGGTAGTTGCCGTTCTGGTCCGTAGATCCGGGTCCCCAGAGCCGGATCTACGGACCAGAACGAGGCGGTCTACGCGAGGGTGCGCCAGTCGTCGGGCACGGTGACGACCTCGGCGGGGACGCGGAGCGACGCAGCCAGCGCCCGCGTCAGCGGGTGGTCGTCGGCCTGCGGGACCACGAGCACCAACCGAGCCGCCGGCGCATAGGTGAGCCGCGCGTCGGCCGCGGTGGGGACCAGGTCGGTGTCGATGCCGACCGAGCACACGACAACCACGTCGTCGCCGACGGCGGGCGCAGGGGCGGGCAGACGGAGGTCGCCGCGGGGCACGGGCGGCGGCACCGGCTCCAGCCGGTCGACGCCCACCAGCTCGGGACGCCGGCACACGACGATCCGCAACCACCGCTCGGCCCCCAGCCGGCGCATCTCGTGGGGCGGGCCGTCGGGCGTCCGGACCTCGCTCACCAACCGCACCGCGTCGGCCAACGCCTCCACCGGCGGGCGGTCGCTGTGCATGAGCAGGTGCGCCTCGCGGTCGTGCTTGCCCACGCCAACCTGGAGGCGGCCGTCGACCACCCGGCACACCTCGAGCCCCCGCACCTCGCCGCGCAGCACGCCGTGCTCCACCACCGGGTCGGCGCCCGCCTGGACGATCAGCGGTGCCAGCTCCGCATCGGCGGCCGCCAATGACGGCTGCTCGGGCGGCGGAGCGGGGACGGCGGGCCGCAACGACGTGCCGTCGACCACCGACACGGTCACGGCAGGCGAGCCGAACAGCGCGGCCCGGCGGGCCAGCACCCCCGCGGCCTCGGCATCCTCCACCACGACGTGCAGCGCGGCCACGCCGTGTTTGCGGCCCCACGCCAGGGCGCCGCCCAAGGCCCGCCGCGCCGACGACCCCTCGACCAGCACCCAGCCTTCGTCGGCCGCCAGGAGGGTGGCTCCGTCCGGGAACGCGCCTCGCCCGCCGTCGGGACGGCGGGCGAGGGCACTCAGTTTCGCTTGCAGGAGCTGCGAGCGGTCGATGGTCGGCGGGTTACTTCTTGCCGCGCCGGCCGTAGCGGCGCTCGAAGCGCTCCACGCGGCCGCCGGTGTCCACCAGCTTCTGCTTGCCCGTGTAAAACGGGTGGCACTCGTTGCAGAGCTCGGACGACAGCTCGCTCTTGGTCGACCGCGTCGTGAACGTGTTGCCGCACGAGCAGCGCACGTTGGCCTCGACGTACTGGGGATGGATGTCGGTCTTCATGGCTCTCCTATTACACCTGAGGCGTCGGGCCCTTGGCGATTTCGGCCAGGAACTCGTCGTTGCTCTTGGTCGTCTTGATCTTGTCCATCAACAGCTCCAGGCCCGCCGCCGCGCTCCCCTCGCTGCCCAGGGCGTTGAGGACTCGACGCAGCTTCCACACCTGCTGGAGCTGTGACCGGTCGAACAGCAGCTCCTCATGCCGGGTGGACGAGGCGTTGACGTCGATGGCCGGGTAGATGCGCCGCTCGGCCAGCTTGCGGTCGAGACGGAGCTCCATGTTGCCGGTGCCCTTGAACTCCTCGAAGATCACCTCGTCCATGCGCGAGCCGGTCTCCACCAAGGCGGTGGCCAGGATCGTCAACGAGCCGCCCTCTTCGATATTCCGGGCCGACCCGAAGAACTTCTTGGGCGGGTACAGGGCGCCGGAGTCGACACCGCCGGACAGGATGCGGCCCGACGCCGGGGCAGCCAGGTTGTAGGCCCGGGCCAGGCGGGTGATGCCGTCGAGGATGATCACGACGTCCTTGCCCACCTCGACGAGGCGCTTGGCTCGCTCGATGGCCAGCTCGGCCACCTGCGTGTGCTCGTCGGAGGGACGGTCGAACGTGGAGGCCACGACCTCGCCCTCCACCGACCGCTTCATGTCGGTGACCTCTTCGGGCCGCTCGTCCACCAGCAGCACCATGAGGTGCACCTCGGGGTTGTTGGCCTCGATGGAGTGGGCGATCTGCTTCATCACCGTGGTCTTGCCCGCCTTGGGAGGTGACACGATGAGGCCTCGCTGGCCCTTGCCGATGGGCGAGAGCAGGTCGACGATACGGGCCGTCATGTTGGCCGGGTCGCCCGGGCGCTCCAGGTTGAGGCGGGCGTCGGGGAACAGCGGGGTGAGGTCCTCGAACCGCGGCCGCAGCCGCGCCTCGTCGGGCGTCATGCCGCTGACGGTGTCGATGCGCAGGAGGGCCGGATACTTCTCGTTGCTCGAGGCGGGCCGGCTGGCACCCTCGATGTGGTCGCCCTTGCGCAGGGCGAAGCGCCGCACCTGGCTGATGGAGACGTAGACGTCCTTCTGGCTCGACAGGTACCCCTTGGTGCGGAGGAAACCGAAGCCCTCGTCGCGCAGGTCGAGCAGACCGGAGACGGGGACGGGCTCGCCCTGGAACTGCGTCTCCTGCCCCATGCCGGGCAGGTCGCGCTCGCCGACCATGCCGCCCGGAACGCGGTCGCGGTCGCGGCCGCGGCGACGCCGGTTACGGCGGTTGCCGGGGTCGGCGTTGCCGTCGAACTGGCCGCCGCCCTGGCGGTTGTTGCGATCGCGGTCGCGCTGCTGCTGCTGTTGCTGCTGCCGGCCGCCGCCGTCGCGCTGCTGGGGCTGGCCGCCTTGGCCGCCTTGTTGGCGGCCCTCGGGCCGGGCGTCGGCCTGGGCCTGTTGCGGGTCGCGACCCTCCCCTTCGGCCGGGGCGCTGTCGGCCCCGCCGCCGCTCGCGCCGCCGTCGGCCTGCGCAGGCGGGACGGCCGCGTCGGACGGGTCGGCCTCGGTCGCAGGCGCGCCCGCCGGCGCAGGCGCGGCCTCGGTGGCTGCGGCCGGCGTCTCGGCTGCCACGGGAGCGGCGTCGGCCGTGGTGTCACCGGGCGTTCCGCTGTCGGTCTGCACGGCCGCATCTTCTCGCGCGTCGCCGTTCGTCGCCTTCGCCCGGGGGGTGCGGCCTCGCGTCGACGCACCGTTGTCGTCGACTTCGACTCCCGCCGCACGCAGGATCTGGCTCACCAGCGTCGCCTTCGCCACTCGGGCGGTCGTCTTGACCCCCATGGCGTCGGCGATGGCCCGGAGCTCGTCTCGCTCCTTGGCATCCAGGACGGAGCGTTCGAGCTGCTGCTCTCCGCTCATATGCACCTCGCTTGAGATTCGGACAGTGAAGTGGTGCCGACGAGGCGTCGCGTGAAACGAGCCAGGCCGCCGTGCAGTCGCCCAGGCGGGAACGGAGTGACACGAAACCCGGGAATCGGAGCAAGGGGCGGTGGTCGGGAGGAATCGTCGGTGATCCCGGATGTCCAGCCGTCGCCCCCAACGCCGGCCCCCGGACTGCCTCCCCGGAAGGAAGGACGTGTGCCCGAGTCGGCGAGCGAATGCGTGACCATGCTACCCACGCCCGGGGCACACGGCAAACATGTGTGCGGCGGACGCCCCCCGGACGCGACGAGGGACCGGGCGCGGCGACCGCCCGGTCCCTTTGTCGTCGTGCCGCGCGAAGCGGCTACCCCCGGCCGGGAGGCTCGGGAGCGTCGGGGTTCCAGTGCTTGCGGATTGCCGCGTTGGCGGTGACGTCCTCGATCCGCATGGCTCGGTAGGTGTCGCCGTCGACCACGGCGTGGACGTCGACGGTGTCGCCCTGCTTCACGCTGTCGATGCCGTCGCGGCCGGCATTGACAACCGTGTTGGCGTCGACGGCGTAGGTCTTGGTGTAGTCGTCGGCGCTCTTGACGGTGATCGACGTCTCGCTGACGGCGGTGACGGTGCCGGTCTGGGTCGCCATGGTGCGGAAACCGTCGCCGTGGCGTGTCACGAACTCGCCGTGGACGGCGCCGCGCATCGCCTTGCGGCCGGCGGGGCCGCCGGGGCCGCCGCGCATCTTGCCCACGCCACCGGGCCGGGCGCTCTCGTCGGCGGGCGGGGTCCTCGGCGTGGTGGGCGGGTCGTCGGTCTGGGCGGCGGCCACGCCGATGCCCGCGAGGAGGAGCGCCCCGGTCACGCCGACCGCCGCCGCCATGCGTCGAGAGGTGGCGAGGGTCGACCAGCGCTGGGGTCTGATGTCGGTTTCCGTGTGCTGTTCCATGCCTGCAGGATCGCCGTCGAACCTGGGAGCCGGCTGAGGACGGGCGTAGGAGTTGCTACGAGCTCGCCCGCCGCCTACGGAGCGGGCCCGCCGTTCTGGTCCCCCGATCGCGCGCTATGGCGCGCGATCGGGGGACCAGAACGGGTCGGTCACAGCGCAGGCAGTTGCACCCGGAATACGGATCCCCCGCCGTCCCGGGCGTCCACGAACGCCTCGCCGCCGTGGGCGTCGACAATGGCCGCCACGATCGACAGGCCGAGTCCGGCGCCGCCGCTGTCGCGGGAGCGAGCCGCATCGGCCCGGTAGAACCGCTCGAACACGTGCGCCGCCTGCTCGACGTCCAAGCCCGGCCCGCGGTCGGCGACCTCGAGCACGGCATCGCCGTCGCCGTTCGACGCCACCCGCACGGCGGCGGGCGAACCCCGAGGCGTGTGCGCTCGCACGTTGGCGAGCAGGTTGTCGACGACCTGCCGCAGTCGGTACCGGTCGCCCAGCACTTCCACCGACCCGGCCACGTCGACGTCGATGGGCCGGTCGGGCTCGACGGCTCGCGCCGCGGCGACGGCGTCGGCCGCCACGGCGCCGAGGTCGACCGGCTGGCGATCGAGCGGGCGCCCCTCGTCGAGCCTCGTGAGCAGCAGCAGGTCGTCGACGAGCGCGCCCATGCGCGCCGCCTCCTGCTCGATGCGGGCCAGCACGCGGGCGAGGTCCTCGGGGTGCTGATCGGCCCCCATCCGGTACAGCTCGGCGTAGGCCCGCACGGCCGCCACGGGCGTACGCAACTCGTGCGAGGCGTCGCCGACGAAGCGCCGCACCCGCTGCTCCGACGCCCGGGCCGCCTCCTCCGACGCCTGCCGCTCGGCGAAGGCTGTGTCGATGCGGTCGAGCATGACGTTCAGGCTCCGGCCCAAGCGGCCGACCTCGGTGCGCTCGTCGTCGTGCTCCACCCGGTGGCTCATGTCGCCCGCGGTGATCGACGCCGCCGTCGCCTCGATGTCGGCCAGCGGGCGGAGCCCGAGACGCACCAACCACAACCCGGCGCCCGCGGCCGCGGCGAACACGGCCAGCGACACGAACAGTTCGATCATCAGCAGGCGGCGCAGGGTGGCCTGGGTCTCGTCCAACGGCAACGCCGCCACCAGCGTGCTCCCGTTGCGCAAGGGCGCCACCCGCACGCGGTATCGCGGCCCGCCGTCCTCCACGGCCGGCGCGGTGAGGACACGCGGCGAGCCGTCGAGGTCGTCGGGCAGCCGGGGTGCAGACGTGGGGGCAACCCCGAAGCGGCGGCCCGCCGAGCTGGCCACCACGCGGCCCTGGGGGTCGCGCACCTGGGCGAACACGCCGGGCGTGACGGCTTCGAGCCGGCGCAGGGCCGGCTCGGGCGGCATGTCGCGCCGCGCGGGCACCACCCGGTCGACACTGCGGTGGACGGCCTCCAACTGCGAGTCCACACGGTCGTAGAGAAAGGAGCGCAGCGCCGAGTAGGTGGCGATGTTGGCGACCACCAGCCCGAGGGCAACGAGCACCAAGGTTGCCGCCAACAGCCGGGCGCGAAGCGACATCAGCGCGTCACTCGTCGGGCGGCTGTCGGAGGCTGTAGCCGACCAGCCGGATGGTGTGGATCAGCGGCGGGCCGAGGCGGTCGAGCTTCTTGCGCAGGTAGCTGACGAACGTCTCCACCACGTTGTCGTCGCCGCCGAAGTCGTAGTGCCACACGTGGTCGAGGATCTGCGCTTTCGACAGGACCCGCCGCGGGTTGAGCAGGAAGTAGCGCAGCAGGTTGAACTCCGTCGCCGTGAGGTGCACCGGCGTGCCCGCCCGCCACACCTCGTGGCTCTCCTCGTCGAGCACGACATCGGCGAAGCGCAGTACCGAGCCCTCGTCGTCGGCGGCGGCCACACGACGCAGGATCGCCCGCACCCGGGCCACCACCTCGGCCAGGCTGAACGGCTTGGTGACGTAGTCGTCGCCGCCGACCGTGAGCCCCGCCACCTTGTCCTCGGTGGCGTCGCGCGCCGTCAGGAACAGGACCGGCACCCGCAGGCCGTCGCGTCGGAGCCGACGCGTCACCTCCAGGCCGTCGAGGTCGGGGAGCATGACGTCGAGCACGAGCAGGTCCGGCCGCTGTGACTCGGTGAGCTTGAGGGCCTGCCGTCCCGTCGCCGCCTCGGACACGTCGAACCCCTCGTAGCGCAAGGCGGTGGCCACGGCGTCGACGATCGACGGCTCGTCGTCCACCACCAGGATGCGCGGCCGTTCGCCGGTGGGCACAGCGCTCAGTATGGCGGCGGTCGCTGTGGATCGGCTGTGAGCGGGCTGCGAAGCCTCAGAGACCGAGCTCGGTGCGGATGGCGTCGTACTCGGCGTCGACCGGCGTCGGCACGGCGATCTGCCCGATGGCGATGTCGGGGTCCTTGAGGCCGTGGCCGGTGAGCACGCAGACAACCGTCGAGCCCTCGGGCACGCCGTGCTTGATAACCCCGGCCACCGAGGCAGCCGAGGCGGGCTCGCAGAACACCGACTCGACGGCGGCGAGGAAGCGGTAGGCGTCGAGTATCTCGTCGTCGGTGACGGCCTCGATGGCGCCGCCCGACTCCGAGGCGGCCGAGGTGGCGCCGTACCAGGAGGCGGGCTTCCCGATGCGGATGGCGGTGGCCACGGTGTCGGGCTTTTCGATGGGGTGGCCCTCCACGATGGGCGCTGCACCTGCGGCCTGGAAGCCGAGCATCTTCGGGAGCTTGGTCGAGCGGCCCGCTTGGCGGTACTCCAGGTAGCCCTTCCAGTAAGCCGTGATGTTGCCCGCGTTGCCCACCGGGATGCAGTGGTAGTCGGGGGCCTCGCCCAGCACGTCGACGATCTCGAAGGCGCCGGTCTTCTGCCCCTCGATGCGGAACGGGTTGATGGAGTTGACCACGGTCACCGGCGCCCGCTCGCCGAGATCGCGCACGATCTCCAAGGCGTCGTCGAAGTTGCCGCGGATCTGCAGGACGCGGGCGCCGTGGATGAGGGCCTGCGCCAGTTTGCCGAGGGCGATGTAACCCTCAGGGATGAGCACCGCGCAGGTGAGGCCGGCCCGGGCGGCGTAGGCGGCGGCCGCCGCCGAGGTGTTGCCGGTCGACGCGCAGACGACGGCCTTGGCCCCTTCCTCGACGGCCTTGCTGATAGCCATCGTCATGCCCCGGTCCTTGAACGACCCCGTGGGGTTGAGGCCCTCGTACTTGAGGTACACGGTGGCGCCCACGCGCTCGCTCAGCCGCGGTGCGGGGAGCAGCGGCGTGCCGCCCTCCTGCAGGGTGACGACGGGCGTGCCGTCGGAGACGGGGAGGAAGTCGCGGTACTCCTCGATGACGCCGCGCCACCCCGCCCCGCTCACGCCCGCCGCCACTCTGGAGTACATGGCGTGCGGTTTCCGCACGCCATGTACTCGGGACGCGGGGTCATTCGGGTCCCACCACGCGCAGGAGGCTGCCGATGCGGTCGACGGCGTCGAGCAGGCGGAGACCGTGCAACGTCGCCTGCATGTCGCGCTCGCGCGCCGTGTGGGTGATGAACACCAGACGGGCTTCGGCGCCGAGCCCCTCCTGCTCCATGGAGCGGATCGAGACCCCGTGCTCGCCGAATACGCCCGCCACCGCGGCGAGCACGCCCGGGCGGTCGTCGACCATCACGTCCAGGTAGTACTGCGAGCTCAGCTCGTCGATGGGACGGATGACGGCCCGGCCCAGCGGCGACGTGCGCCCGCTGCCGCCCGCCCGCAGGTTGTGGGCGGCGTCGATGAGGTCGCCGAGCACGGCGCTCGCCGTCGGCATGCCGCCCGCGCCCCGCCCGTAGAGCATGAGGTCGCCCACCGCCTCGCCCTCGATGAACACGGCGTTGAACGACTCGCGCACGGCGGCCAACGGATGCGTACTCGGGATCATCGCCGGGTGCACCCGCACGGCGACCTCGCCGTCGACCTGCTCGGCGATGGCGAGCAGTTTGACGACGTAGCCCAGCCGCTTGGCGAAGGCGATGTCGGCCGCGGTGACCCCGCTGATCCCCTCGCGGTACACGTCGCCCGCCACCACCTTCACGCCGAAGGCGATGCTGGCGATGATGGCGGCCTTGGCCCCCGCGTCGTAGCCCTCCACGTCGGCCGTGGGGTCGCGTTCGGCGAAGCCCAGCGACTGCGCCTCGGCCAGCGCGTCGGCGTAGGAGGCGCCCTCCTCGGTCATGCGGGTGAGGATGAAGTTCGTCGTGCCGTTGACGATGCCCATCACCCGCAGGATGCGCTCGCCGGCCAGCGACTCGCGCAGGGGACGGATGAGCGGGATGCCGCCCGCCACGGAGGCCTCGTAGAGCAGGTCGACGCCGGCCGTCGCCGCCGCCTCGAACAGCTCGGAGCCGACGTTGGCCAGGAGCTCCTTGTTGGCCGTGACGACCGGCTTGCCCGCCTTCAGTGCCTGCAGGATGAGGCTGCGCGCAGGCTCTATACCGCCGATGACCTCGACGACCACGTCGACGTCGGGATCGGCGACGACGGCCTCGGCGTCATGGGTGACGACGCCGTCGGCCAGCTCGACGGTTCGGTCGCGTGCGGTGTTGCGGACGGCGACCCGCGTGACCTCCAGCCGGAGCCCGGTGCGACGGGCGATGCCGTCGGCGTCGTCGACGAGCAGCTTCACGAGCGCACCGCCGACGTTCCCGCAGCCGAGCACGCCGACCTTAACCCGAGGCGTTTCCACGCCGAACACGGTAGTAGGAGCGCCGTCCCCGCTCCCGTGGACACTGAGCGCGGCTTGATGACTAGTCCGCATCTGCGCCGCGTCGTAGTGCGATCGAGCGTCGCGAATGACGCTTCCGGGCTATTCAGCCGACGGGTTCCGCCGCCGAGGCAAGAGCATCACGCAGGGCGCGGGATGTGAAGACAGAGGGACGGATCACGTGGGCGGAGCCATGGCAGTGCCTGCCGGCTGGCAGGCAACGGGGGGAATTCCGAAGCGGGCCCAGCGTTTGCTGGGCCTTTTCGTCGCGTTGGCGTTGGTGTTCAGCACCGGCGGCCTGGCGCGCTCGGCGGTGGCGGACTTGGGCGATGACGTCTCCGTCATCGTCTCGAAGGCCAACCCGTTCGACAGGACGGCAGAGGCACGGGTCAAGCAGATGGGCGGCACGGTGACGGAGGACCTGCCGATCATCGACGGCTTCAGCGCCGTGGTGCCGGAGAAGGGCATCGCCCGCCTCCAGGCGACCCCCGGCGTCATCACGGTCCGACGTGACGGCGTGGTGAAGATGGAAGCGCAGATGGGCCAGGACTCCGGTGTCGCCAGCGCCGTCTACAGCGACTCCACGCGAGCGTCGAAGGTCTGGGCGCAGGGCATCGACGGCAAGGACGTCAACGTCGCCCTCATCGACACCGGCGTCAACATGACCGGCGACTTGGCGGGCCAGGTACTCCACACAGTGGACTTCACGCCCGAGCAGGACAACCAGGACAACTACGGGCACGGCACCTTCGTCGCCGGCCTCATCGCCGGCAAGGGCACCGCGTCGAACGGCGGGGTCAAGGGTGTCGCCCCGGGCTCGAAGATCGTCTCGGTGAAGATCGCCGGCCGCGACGGGATGACCGACGTGACCAAGCTCCTCGCCGGCATCCAGTGGGTTGTCACCCACAAGGAAGTCTTCGGCATCCGGGTCCTCAACCTCTCGCTGGGCACCACGTCGACGCAGAGCTACCTCGTCGACCCGCTGAACTTCGCCGTCCAGCGGGCGTGGAGCTCCGGCCTGGTCGTCGTCGTCGCCGCAGGCAACCGGGGCCACGCACCCGGGACCATCATGAAGCCCGCCGACGACCCGCTCGTCATCACCGTGGGCGCATCGGACGACAAGACCACCGTGGCGCACGGCGACGACACGGTGCCGTCGTTCTCGAGCGTGGGCCCGACGGCGGCCGACAAGCTCCCCAAGCCCGACGTCGTCGCTCCGGGTAAGTCGGTCATCTCCACCCGTTCGGTGGGCTCCACCGTCGAGGCCAACTTCCCGAACGCGTCGATCGGCGATACATACGCCAAGGGGTCGGGCACCTCGTTCTCGTCGGCCGTGGTGGCAGGCGCCGCTGCGCTGATGATCCAGAAGGACTACTCGCTCGGCCCCAACCGGGTGAAGGCTCGCCTGATGGAGACGGCACGCGGCGGCTCCGGCATGCCGGGCACCAACGTCAGCGGCACGGGCAGCATCGACGCCTACAACGCCGTCAACAGCACCAGCACCAGCGTCGCCAACCAGGGCGTGAAGCTGGCGATGGGCGGCGGGTCGCTCCAGCTCACCCGAGCCGGCAACCCGGTCTACAACCCGGACACGGGCGCCATCCTGACCGACGACGAGGCCAACACGGCCCTCGGCTTCAATCGCACCGAGTACTTCTCGGACTCGTGGGCCGGCGCTTCCTGGAACGGGGCTTCGTGGAACGGGGCTTCGTGGAACGGCGCAAGCTGGAACGGGGCTTCGTGGAACGGGGCTTCGTGGAACGGCGCAAGCTGGAACGGCGCTTCCTGGAACGAGGCAGGCTGGACGGGTGCTTCCTGGAACGGGGCCTCCTGGAACGGCGCAAGTTGGAACGGTGCCTCCTGGAACGGGGCGTCCTGGAACGAGTCGCAGTGGATGGGCGCCTCGTGGAACGGGGCCTCCTGGAACGGCGCAAGCTGGAACGGCGCCTCGTGGAACGGCGCTTCCTGGAACGGCGCTTCCTGGAACGACGCGGCGTGGGCCTCGCTCGAATGGGCCGGGAGTCAGTGGTACTAATGGCTGAAGCGCCCTCGTACGAGGGCGCCGAAGGGGACCCCTTGTCGGAGAACCAACCGACTGAGCTAGCAGACGCAGCGGAGCAGCTCGTGCAGCGAGGCCCGAACCTGGGCCTCGTTCGCACGATCTGCTTGGCGGCCGGCGTGGGAGGCGTTGCCTCCCTCGCCGTCGCCGCGCTGCTCTCTCAGGGGACGCCCTTCAACCCCTGGCTGTTCGTGGCCTTCACCGTCGGCATCTTCGTGATGCAGGTGATGCCGCTCCAGGTCTCCCACGACCCGCACGGCGGCGAGAACGTCCACCTGGAGGAGGCCTACCTCGTTCCCATGGTGATCGCCGTCTCCGCCCCCGAGGCCATCCTCGGAGTCGGCTGCGCAGTGGCCCTCGGCAACGTGTGGCGCCGTCGCGGGTTCCTCAAGACGACATTCAACGCAGGCATGTACATGATCGCCACCGGGCTGGCGATCACCATCAGCCGGCTGCTCGGCGCGTCGACCAACGACCTCTCGTTGGGATCGATCATCGCTGCCAGCGTCGGCGTCCTCGTCTTCACCTTGGCGCTGATGACCGCCGTGAGCGGGATCGTCGCCGTGGCGCAGCGGGTGTCGTTCGCCCAGCAGGTGTTCTCCGGCGGCGTCGTCCGCCTGGCCACCTGGACGAGCTCCATCGCCGTCGGCGTGCTCATCGCCTCCGCCATGGCGACGCATCCGTGGACCCTTCCGTTCACCATCCTGCCGATCTCGATGCTCGAGCTGATCTACAGCCGGGCGTTCGGCCAGTACCGGGAACGGCGACAGATCGAGAAGCTCTACGACGCCGCCGCATCGATCCGTTCGAGCATGGACTCGCGAGGCGTGCTCCATCAGCTCCTGGGCGCGGCCCAGAGCCTGCTCGACGCCACGCAGGCGCGACTCGTGGCCGTCGACTCCCCTCGCGATCCGCGCGCCATCCGGGCCGAGATCGACACCGCGCTTGCCGTGGAGGTCAGCCACCCGATCGGCGGCGGAGAGTGGGAGGAGAACGACGAAGGGCTATTGCGGGCGCTGGCCTCGGTGGGCTCGAGCGCCCTGCGCAACGCGACGCTGTTCGAGCAGATGCGGACGATCACCAGCAGCCTGGGTGAAGGCGTAATCGCCCTCGACCGGGCCGGGCACGTCGAGTTCCTGAACCCCGCCGTCGCCGACTCGTTGGGGTGGTCGTACGAGGACCTCATGGGCCGCTCCCTTCACGACGTCGTGCACGCGGGGCGCCACGCCGGCGGCGACGACTGCCTGCTGCTGACGGCGCTCAGCGCAGGAGTGATCGCCCGGGACGACGACGACGCCTTCGCGTGCAAGGACGGGCGCATGCTCCCCGTCGCCCACACGACCTCCCCTGTCGTGCGCGACGGCGAGGTGGTCGGCTCGGTGATTGCCTTCCGCGACATCAGCGAGCGCAAGGCGTTCGAGCAGGAGCTGGCCCACCAGGCGTTCCACGACACGCTGACCGGGCTCGCCAACCGGGCGCTGTTCCTCGACCGCCTGGCCCAAGCCCATGCCCGCGCCTCGCGCACCGGGTCGCTGTACGCCCTGCTGTTCATCGACCTCGACCGCTTCAAGGTCGTCAACGACAGCCTGGGCCACCAGGCGGGCGACGAGCTGCTCATCGCCGTGTCCAACCGGCTCAAGCTCTGCGTGCGTCCGGGCGACACCTTTGCCCGCTTCGGCGGCGACGAGTTCGTCGTGCTGCTGGAGGATCTCGAGACCGACGAGGACGCCACCACCGTCACCGAGCGCATTCTCTCCGAGCTCAAGGCGCCGTTCCACGTCGAGGGCCGCGACGTGTCCGCCTCGGCCTCCATCGGCGTGGTCATCGGCGACGGCGCCTACGAGAACCCCGACCACTGCCTCCGGGACGCCGACGTCGCCATGTACCGGGCCAAGGCCCGCGGCAAGGCGTGCTACGAGATCTTCCGCCCGGAAATGGAAGGGGCCGCTCTCGAGCGCCTCGACATGGAGATCGCGCTGCGCAACGCCATCGAGCGCGGCGAGTTCGAGCTGCACTACCAGCCGCTTGTCTCACTCGAGACCGTTTCGGTCGTCGGTCTCGAAGCGCTCGTGCGCTGGCGGCATCCCGAGCGGGGGATGATGCCGCCCGCCGAGTTCATTCCGTTGGCCGAGGAGACGGGGCTCATCCTGCCGCTCGGCCGCTGGGTGCTGGAGGAGGCGTGCCGCCAGCTTCACGAGTGGCAGGAGCTCTACCCCAGCCCGGTCCCCCTGGTGATGACGGTGAACCTGTCGGCTCGCCAGTTCCAGCAGCCGGACCTCTGCGGGCAGGTGGCCGAGGCGATGGCCAAGACCGGTATCGATCCCAAGCAGCTCTGCCTCGAGGTGACCGAGAGCGTGATGATGGACGACGTCGAGTCGGCCACGATCATGCTGCGGCGGCTCAAGGAGCTCGGGCTGTGCCTGGCCATCGACGACTTCGGCACCGGGTACTCCTCGCTGTCGTACCTCAAGCGCTTCCCGGTCGACTTCGTGAAGATCGACAAGTCGTTCATCGCCGACCTGGGCGAGGGCGCCGTCGACAGCGAGATCGTGCGGGCCGTCATCCGACTGGCCGCCGCCGTCGGCATGCGAACGGTCGCCGAGGGCGTGGAGACCGAGGAGCAGCTTCGCCGACTGCGCAACATGGGCTGCCCGCTGGTGCAGGGGTACTACCTGGCCCGGCCCCAGCCGGCCGATGCCATCGACGCCCTGTTGCGCAAGCGGATCAAGCAGGTCACCAAGCCCAACCACCTGCCCGGGCCGCTGGTCGACTATGTGCCCTCGGCGAACTGAGCCGGCAAGGCGTTCTTGCCGCCGAGCGAGCCGATCGACGCGTACGGCCGGAAGCGGATGAATGCCGACTGGTGGTGGAACGGCTTGGCCTCGTCGCTCTCGATGGCGTCGTGGTGCGCGGGCTCGGAGCGGCCGTAGGCGTAGGTCGACAGCGCCCGGGTGCTCTCCCACAGCGAGACGGTGGCGAAGAAGGGCGGCATGGCGAGAGCCGTGCCCCAGATGAATCCGGGGGCGGCGACGGCTGCCGACTCCGCCTTCTGCGCGGTCTGCAGGAAGCGCACGATCCGGGTCATGCGGGTGCGGGCGAGCGTGACGACCGCAAACGGGCCGGGCAGGTCGACTCCGGGAGCGCGCTCGGTCGGCAACGATTCGGGCAGGCCCGGCCACGAGCCCCATCGCCGTACGGGCTCGAGCCGGACACGCCATCCGCCCGACATGGCGGTCGCCACCGGATGGTCGGCCTCGAAGGCGTCGATGGCGGCGTCGTCGTCCCACAGCGCGACGAGTGCCAGGCGACCGAGGGAGGCACGGGGCAAAGCGGACGTCCGCAGCGGCGCCGCTGTCGCCAAGTGGGCGTCGAGCAGACCGGACACCTGCCCGGGCTTCGGGCGCAGTCGCGCCACGTCGAGCAAGGACCGTGCGCCGAGGTCTGCGATGTGCACCGAAGCCCGCATCCGCCCAGCACAGCAGCCGGTCGACGGGCACGCAACCCGGCGCCGCGAAGTGGCGTCAATCGTCGAGGCGGATGAGGTCGTCCAGCGTCTCACGACGCACCACGATGCGGTACTCGCCGTCGCGCACGAACACCACCGGGGGTCGGGGCACCTTGTTGTAGTTGCTGGCCATGGAGTGGCCGTAGGCACCGGTGACCGGCGTGGCCAGGATGTCGCCGACGGCGAGGTCGTCGGGCAGGCAGGCGTCGCGGACGATGACGTCGCCCGACTCGCAGTGCTTGCCCACGATCGTCGCCTGGCGGGGGCGCTCCGCTGTCGTGGCCCGAGGGAGGAAGGCTTCGTAGCCGCTGCCGTAGAGGACGGGGCGGGGGTTGTCGCTCATACCGCCGTCGACGGCGACGTACGTGCGGATGCCGGGCAGGTCCTTGACGGTCCCGACTTCGTAGAGCGTGACGGCGGCGGCGGCGGCGATGGCCCGGCCCGGCTCGGCGGTGATGCGGGTGTCGGCCGGGATGCCGTGGTCGGCGCAGGCCTGGTGGACCGTGCCCGCCCATGTCGCCATCGACGGTGACTCCTCCCCCGACACGTACGCCACGCCGAGGCCGCCGCCGACGCACAACTCGGGGAGGCGCAGGGGGTTGAAGAAGCCGGCGAGCGCCTCCACCTCCTTGACGAAGGAGTGGAGCAGGAACACCTGGCTCCCGATGTGGGCGTGGATCCCGACCAGGTCGATGCCGTTCACCTTGCGGGCGCGCTCGACTGCGGCCGCCGCAGCGCCGCTGGCGATGCTGAAGCCGAACTTCGAGTCCTCCTGGCCGGTCATCACGTACTCGTGGGTGTGAGCCTCGACCCCGGGCGTGACGCGAACCATGACCCGTGTGGCCCGTCCGTCCTCGTCGTGGAGCAGCTGCAGCCGGGCCAGCTCGTCGCAGGAGTCGACCACCACCCGCACGCCGAGCTCGTGGGCCTTGCGCAGCTCGTCGAGGGACTTGTTGTTG
>JAHWLA010000029.1 GCA_019347595.1 Actinomycetota bacterium | reverse complement strand
CGCTTCAAGGAGGTCAACGACACCCTGGGCCACGAGAGCGGCGACCGCCTCCTCGTCCAGATCAGCCGCCGCCTCACCGACCTGTTGGGCGACGACGCCGTCGTCGCCCGCCTCGGGGGCGACGAGTTCGCCATCCTCCTTCCCGCCGTCGGCAGCCCGACCGCCGCCGCCGCAGTGGCCGAGGAGCTCCTGGTGGCACTGGAGCGTCCCTTTGCCGTCGGCGACCTCAACCTCGAAGTGGGCGCCAGCATCGGCGTCGCCCTGGCGCCCGTGCACGGGACCGACGCCGCCACCCTCCTCCAGCGGGCCGACGTCGCCATGTACTCGGCCAAGGAGTCGCGCAGCGGGTTCGAGGTGTACGACGCCGATCGCGACGAGTACAGCCCGCGCCGCCTCATGCTGGCCGCCGAGCTCCGCCACGCCATCGAGCGGGGCCAGCTCGCCATCCACTACCAGCCCAAGGCCGACCTGCGCACCAACGGCATCACCGGCGTCGAGGCCCTGCTGCGCTGGCACCATCCCGACTACGGCTTCGTGCCGCCCGACGAGTTCATCCCGCTGGCCGAGCACACCGGCCTCATCCGGGCACTCACCCGCTGGGTGCTGGCCGCCTCCATCGCCCAGTGCGGCCAGTGGCAGCGCCGCGGCCTGCACCTCAACGTGGCCGTCAACCTGTCCGTGCGGGCCCTGCTCGACGTCGGCCTGCCCGACGAGGTGGATGCCCTGCTGAAGTCGGCGGGCGTCGCCGCGTCGTCGCTCACGCTGGAGATCACCGAGAGCAGCATCATGGCCGACCCGGTGCGCTCCATCGGCGTGCTGAACAGCCTCTCGGAACTCGGCACGCTCCTGTCGATCGACGACTTCGGCACCGGCTACTCCTCGCTCTCGTACCTGAAGAAGCTGCCGGTGGGCGAGGTGAAGGTGGACCGCTCCTTCGTCATGAACATGAGCGCCGACCAGGACGACGCCGTGATCGTGCGGTCGACCATCGACCTGGCCCGCAACCTCGGGCTGCGGGTGGTGGCCGAGGGCGTCGAGGACCGCCCCACGTGGGACCAGCTCACGGCCCTCGGCTGCGACGCCGCCCAGGGTTACTACCTGGGCCGTCCCATGCCGGTGGTACAGCTCGACCGCTGGCTGGCCGACCACGGCCGCCCCAGCCGCTCGCAGCTCGTTCAGTCGACCGGCTGAGGTTCCTGCGGGATCTCCCGGAGCCGGCCGAACGTCCGCCCCACCAGTGAGAACGCCGCCAGGGTGCCGCCCACGGCGCTGATCCACAGCGTGGGCCGCAGGCCCAGTGTGTGCCCCAGCGAGCCGCCCAGCAGCGCTCCCAGTGGGAGCGTCCCCCATACCACGAACCGCATGGTGGCGTGCATTCGGCCCTGGAGGTGCGCCGGCGTGATCGACTGCCGCAGGCTGATCGGGGTGATGTTGTAGACGGGCGCCGCGCACGTCTCCAGGGCGAAGGCGGCCACGAAGAACGGCAGCGGTGCGCGCTGCGGGGCCAGCGGGACCAAGGCGAAGGCCGCCCCCTGCACGAAGGCGGCCAGCACCAGCGCCCGGCCGACACCGAGGTGGCGGGTGATGCGGCGGGTGAGGGTGGCGCCGACGACGAAGCCGACGCTCCCGATGGAGAACACCAGCCCGATCACAGCAGGGTCGATGCCCAGCTCGCGCACGGCGTAGAGCAGGAACACCGCCATGCCGATGGCGGAGAACAGGTTGAACACGCCGGTGCATATCGCCACCCGCTTCAGCAGCGGATGGCCCATCACGTAACGCACGCCCTCGCCGATGCTGCGGCGCATGGTCGTCGCCACCGCGTCGTCGGCGGCAGCCGGTGGGGCCTCCTGCGTCCTGATCCCCCTGATGAAGAGGGCCGAGACGAGGAAGCTGAGGCTGTCGGCGGCCACCGCCATCGGCGCGCGCACCAGTTGCACCAGCACGCCGCCCACGCCCGGCCCCATGACCTGCGCCGCCGAGCGGCTCAGCTCCAGACGCGAGTTCCCCTCCACCAACTGCGCCCGGGGGACGAGCGCAGGGAGATACGACTGGTAGGCGACGTCGAAGAACACGGTCAGCACGCCGGTCAGGAGGGCGACGACGTAGAGCTGCACCATCGTCAGCACGCCGAGGGCGAAGGCCAATGGCACGGTGGCGAGCACGGCAGCGCGGCCCACGTCGCTCACGACGAGCACGGGGCGTCGCCGCCAGCCGTCGATCCAGACGCCCGCCGGGAGGCCTACGACGAGAAAGGGCGCCGTCTCGGCGGCGGCGAGCACGCCCACCTCGAACGCACTGGCATGCAGGGTCCGGATGGCGACGAGCGGGAGGGCGAGCAGGGTGATCTGGCTGCCGAGTTGGCTGACCGCCTGGCCCGCCCACAGCCGCCTGAAGTCTCGGTTCCCGCGCAGGCCGTCCCCCACGGGGGCGTCACCCTAGACGACGAACGAAAGACGACGATTGGTCGCATCGAGGACCGCCCTCGCCACGGCGTCCTCGAGGCCCGCCGACCGCACCGGCGCCGAACCGAGAAGCACTTCCTCGTACGGCGGATTGAGCAGCACGATGCTCGCCGTGGCGAACGACCGATTTCCGAGGTGCTGGACGGCGGCGGCCTCCACGTCGAGCCGACCGGCCCGGGGATCGTGGCGGGACAGGGCATCGAGGGTGGCCCGGGCGATGAGGATGTTGATGTTCCCCGACGCCACCGTGCCCTCGGCCTCGCCGACCTCCTCGATGTCGCTTCGCCGCAGACCGACCTTGGCTGTGCAGCGCAGGCCGGTGCGCGACGTGGCCACGGTCGACACCGTGATGCGGTCGTCGTCGACGGCTGCGGCGCCCGCGGCGGCGGCGAGCACGCCCGCCTGCATGGCCTCGGGGAGGTTGCCGTTGTCGAGTTGCACGACCGAGATCACCCGGTGGTCGAGCTCCATGTCGAAGGTGACCTTCGCCACCGACTGGATGTCACGCACCACCTGCTTGGGGTGCTTGGCCGGAGTGGCGAGCACGTGCACCTCGACCGGTCGGTCGAACTGGTCGGTCACCAGCCGGACGGCGGTCACCTCGGGGATGCGGTTGAGCTCGCGCTCGATCTCGGCGATGTCGACGTCCACGAAGGCCAACAGTACCGACCGGCGTGCGCCGGCCGAGGGACCGCCGAGGGGCGCGTCCTCAGTCGAACTCGATGGCGCTGAACTCGCGCAGCTTGTAGAGGCGGTGCCGCGCGTCGATGCGCCGGACGGTGCCCGACTTCGAGCGCATGACGAGCGACTGCGTGGTGGCGCCTCGGGCGTCGTAGTGCACGCCCTGGAGAAGCTCGCCGTCGGTGATGCCCGTCGCCGCGAAGAAGCAGTTGTCGCTCTTGACCAGATCGTCGGTCGTCAGCACGGCGCCGAGGTCGTAGCCCGCGGCGAGAGCGGCCTGGCGCTCCTCGTCGTTGCGGGGCCACAGCCGCGCCTGGAGCTCGCCGCCCATGCACTTGAGGGCGGCGGCGGCGATGACGCCCTCCGGCGTGCCGCCGATCCCGAAGAGGATGTCGGCGCCCGACTCCGGCCAGGCGGTGGAGATGGCGCCGGCCACGTCGCCGTCGGGGATGAGCCGGATGCGGGCGCCCGCGGCGCGCACCTCGCGGATCATCTCGTCGTGCCGCGGTCGGTCGAGGATGACGACCGTGAGGTCGCGCACGGTCTCGTTCTTGGCCTTGGCGACGGCCTTGAGGTTGGCGGTGATCGACGCGGTGATGTCGATGGCGCCGACGGCATCCGGGCCCACCGCGATCTTCTCCATGTAGACGCAGGGGCCGGGGTCGAACATGGTGCCCCGCTCGCTGACGGCGATGACGGACAGGGCGTTGCTGCGTCCGAGGGCGGTGAGCGTGGTGCCGTCGATCGGATCGACGGCGATGTCGGTCATCGGCGGCGTGCCGTCGCCGATGTTCTCGCCGTTGTAGAGCATGGGCGCCTCGTCCTTCTCGCCCTCGCCGATGACGACGATGCCGTCCATGGGCACGCTCTGGAGGACGATGCGCATGGCGTCGACCGCCGCGCCGTCGGCGCCCTCCTTGTCGCCCCGGCCCATCCACCGCGACGCAGCCAGCGCTGCGGCTTCGGTGACACGGACCAGTTCGAGGGCGAGGTTGCGATCGGGTGCTTGTCGTTCGGCGGCCGCCATATGGCCGGACGATAGTCGGGCGGTCCCCGGCCTCCCCACTTGGGACCGTCAAGATGACGGCATGGCCGAGCGCAGCGGGACCAGCGGACGAGAGCCCTACCTCGACGCCCTGCGCGCCTTCAGCCTGCTCGTCGTGGTGGTGTGGCACTGGGTGTTCACCGTGATCGTGTGGGAGCAGGACGGGCCGCACGCGTCCAACCCCATCGGCGCCACGCGTGGCCTCTGGATGCTCACCTGGCTGCTCCAGGTGATGCCGGTGTTCTTCTTCGTCGGCGGCTACGTGCACCGGCGGGCGTGGCTGTCGTTGCGGGCGCAGCGCGAAGGCGGACGCGGCGTGTTCCGCACGTTCCTGGCCGGTCGGCTCCGACGCCTGCTGATCCCCGCCGCGGTGGCGCTGTCGATCGCGCTCGCCATCCGCATGCTGGTCGGTGCGTTCGGCCCGCAGGACGTGCCGTGGCTCGACCGCGCGCTGTTCCTCGTGCTGAGCCCGCTGTGGTTCCTCTGCATCTACATCCTCCTCGTGCTCATCGCGCCGCTCGGCGTGTGGCTCCACGAGCGCAGCGGCGAGGCCGGGTTGGTGGTGCTGGTCGGCGCCGTGGCGTGGGTCGACCTGGCCCGGTTCCACTACGACGTCGGGTGGGTGTCGTGGCTCAACTGGGTGCTGGTGTGGGGGACGGTGCACCAGTTCGGCTTCTTCTACGAGCGGCTCAGGGCGGCGTCGGCTCGGGCGCACGCGGCGCTGGCGCTGGCCGGCTTCGGGTCGCTGAGCGTGCTCACCAACATGGGCCTGTACCCGCGGTCGATGGTGGGCGTGCCGCAGGAGTCGATCTCCAACATGGGCCCGCCGACGCTGTGCATCCTCGGGCTCGGCGCCTTCCAGATCGGCATGGTGCTGCTCGTGCAGCCGTGGGTGGAGGCCCGGCTGGCGCGGCCCCGGGCCGAGCGGGTGCTGGGCTGGGCCAACCGCATGGCCATGCCGGTGTTCCTGTCGCACGCGTGGGGGTTCGCGTTGGCCTACGGCGGGTTGCGACTGCTCGGGCTGCGGGCGCCGGAGACGACGACGTGGGGGTGGTGGGCGCAGCGCCCGTTGTGGGCCGTGCTCCCGCTGGTGGTGACCGCCGCGCTGCTGGCGCTGCCCGGCTGGATCGCCACCCGCCGCACGCCCACGACCACCGGGTAAGGCCCCCATCGATCTCGTACGCAAAACGGCGGCGTCCGTGGCGGTTCGGCGTACGAGAACGGCGGTTGCGGCTAGTTGTTGGGAAGCAGGCGGCCCAGCGGGCGGCGGCGATGTGGGGTGGGCGGTTCCTCTTCCTCCGTGGCGTCGCCACCGCCCGACGCCCGGGTGGGCGCGGCGTCGCCTTCCATGCGCGCCGAGGCCTCGAGGACGTCGTTCACCCGCGGCACCTCGGACAGCACCATCGACAGCCCGCGTGCGGCGTTGTCCAGGGACGGCACCAGATTGGCGGCCTCGTTCATGAGGTGGGCGAGTTGCGTGCGCACGAGCCCGGTCTCGGCCTGGAGCGACTCGAGGTGGGCCATGGCCTGCTCCCACGCCGCCTTCGCCTGAACCGCTGCCTGCCGACGGATGGCCTCGGCCTCGCGCTCGGCGTCGTCGTGGCGCCGAGCGATCAACAGCTCGGCCTCGATCATGACCAGCGCCGCCTGGCTGATTCGGCGCTGCGCTTCCTCGTCGGCCTGGGCCAGCATGGCGGCCACGTCTGTCTCGGCCTCCTCCAGCATGCGGGCCCGCTCCGCGGCTGCCTGGTCACGAGCTTGCGCGAGGGCGTCGGCGACGTGGTTTGCCGTCGTCGCCTTGATGCGGTCGGCTTCGGCCTCGGCATCGGCCACCAGCGCCGCCGCCCGGCGCTCGCCTTCGGCCCGCCCCTCGTCTGTCGCCGCGGCGCCGATACCGACTGCCGCCTGCTCGGCGTCGGCCCGGATGCGCTCGCCGTCCTGCTCGGCGGCAGCCCGCACGTCGTCGGCCTGGCGGCGCGCTTCGGCGACGATGCGCTCGGCGTCGGCCTCGCCGTCGGCGCGCGTGCGGGCGGCCTCCTCGTGCGCGTCCGCGCCGATGCGGTCGGCCTCGGCCTCGGCGTCACCCCGCACACGCGCCGCGTCGGCTTGCGCCTCCTCCAGCAGGCGGCGCACGGCGTCGGCGGCCTTGGTGCGCACCCGCTCGGCGTCACCCGCCGCCTCCGCTCGCACCCGTTCGGCCTCGTCGCGCATGCGCTGCGCGGCAATCTCGGCGTCCCGCACGGCGTCGGCGGCGTCGCCCTCGGCATCGACGCGCAACTGCTCGGTGGCAATCGCCAGCTCCTCGGCGTCGGCTCGGATGCGGTCGGCCTCCACCCGTGCCTCGTCCAGCAGCGCCGCGGCGGCCTGCCGTCCTTCCTGCTCGACGGCGGCGACCGCGGCCTCGACCTCGTGCACCGCGGCGGCGCGGATGGCAGCGGCTTTCTGCTCGGCATCGGTCACCATGCGGTTGGCGTCGGCTCGCATGACGGCGGCGTGGGCGACCACGCCGTGGGCGTCGGCGCGCAGCGTGGCGGCCGCCTGCTCCGCCTCCGCGATCATGCGAGCCGCGTCAGCGGTCGCCTTGTCGAGGATGGTTGCGCCCTCGGCGTAGGCGGCGTCCAACCATTCCTTGGCGTCCTGTCGATCGTCGTTGCTCACCGGCGCTCCGTCCTCACGACCACGGATAGTGAACAGATAGCCACCAGTGTGGCGCGGGAAACGGCCCAGGTCGATGGGTCAGCTACGACGGAGCAGTCGGCCGAGCGGCCGGCGCCGCATGAACGCCAGCGGGCCGGCGGGTGCTTCGTCGTCGGATGGCGCCGACGGCTCGGGCTCGACGTCCGGCTCGGCATCGGCCTCGTCGTCGACGTCGTCGACGGCCTCGGGCGAGCCGACGAGCTCGCCCAGGCCGCGATGCTCGCCGGGCCCGTGCGCGTCCCCGCGGCCCAGCTCGCCCGGCGGCGCCGCCCCCAATTGCTCGGCAGCCGAGGGATCGGGGGGCGGCGGACCGGCGGCCAGCGACCGGTTGGCCGCCTCCAGGGCGGGCAGCAGCGACGACGCCTGCGCCACCAGCGCGGCCAGTTGCTCGTGCAGCGTGCCGATGTCGGCCTGGAGGGCCTCGACGGTGGCGGTGGCATGCGACTGGATGGCGCGGGCATCGCCCGCCGCCTGCGTGCGCACCCACTCGGCATCCCGCTCGGCCGACTGGAGGCGCCGCTCCGCTGCCTCGCGCGTCTCCTCCAGGAGCGCGGTCGCCTCGTCGGCCGCCTCCCGCCTGCGTCGAACCGCCGCCTCCTGCGCCTCGCGCAACACCTCGGCCGTGCGCGCCCGGGCTTCCGCCTCGGCTGCCGCCGCCTCCGCCTCGGCCTGGCGCAGCACGCGCTCGCGTTCGCGCCCCGCCTCGCTCGCCGCCCGCTCGGCCGCCTGGCGCAGGCGCTCGGCCTGCTCGTGGGCCTCCAGGCGCAGGCGGCCCGCCTCGGCGCGCGCCTGCTCGATGATGCGGTCGCCCTCCTCCTCGGCCTCGTCGAGCCAGGCGGTGATCTGCTCGTCGGCCTCGGCCAGCCGGCGGGCCACATCGGCGCCCGTCGGCAGCGCCCCCGCCTCGCGCGCCTCGATCACCTGGGCGGCGTCGACGGGCCGGGCCCGCTCTCGCAGCACGGCGAAGAACACGGCCTCCCGTTCGACTTCGTGCGCGCTCTCGTCGTCCGGGGGTGACGTCATCGCTTCCAAGATACGCCCGCCCGAAACGGCTTCCGGGGACCGGTAGCCTCCGCCGGCGATGCCGACGATCACCGCCGCCATGTGCGCCCGCGGCCGCTCGCTGTCGGAGCCCAGGCTTTCGCCCGACGGTCGTTCGGTCGCCTTCGTCACTCGCGACGGGAACGGCAGCCGGCTCGTCGTCGTCCCCGTCGACGGCGGCCCCGAGGTCGTCGTCACCGCCGATCCGGCGCCCGCCTTCCGGGGCGGGGTCTTCGACTGGTCGCTCGACGGCGCCACCGTGGTCTTCGCCACCGGACGGGGCGACATCGTCCGCACACCGGCGGCCGGGGGCGCCCCCACCACCCTCGCCGCGGAAGCAACGGCGTCGGCCGTTGCCGTCGGACGGGACGGACGAATCGCCTACGCGGCCGACGCCGCCGCCGTCTGCGTGCTCGACACCACCACCCGCCACGATGTCGCCGACTTCGCCCTCGATCCGGCTTGGTCGCCCGACGGCACCCGCCTGGCGTGGCACGAGTGGGACGTGCCCGACATGCCGTGGGACCGCAGCCGCATCGTCGTGGCCGACCTCGCGGGCGGCACGCCGACGACGATCGACACGCCCGACGGCAGCGCCGCCCAGCAGCCTCGCTTCTCGCCCGACGGCGAACGCCTGGCCTTCCTCTGCGACGCCACCGGCTGGCTCAACCTCTGGGTCGCCGACGGCGACGGCAGCGACCCCCGGCCCCTCCTCGCCGAGCCGCACGAGCACGGCGGCCCGACGTGGGGGCCGGGCCAGTCGACGTTCGCCTGGTCGCCCGACGGCGGCCGCCTCGCCTTCTCGCGCAACGAGGCGGGCTTCGGCCGGCTCTGCGTCCTCGACCTGGCCACCGGGGCGGTGGAGGAGCTGGGCAAGGGCGTGCACACCGCCCTCTCGTGGCGAGACGACACCATCGCCTGCCTGCGCAGCGGCGCCCGCACGCCGACCGCCGTGGTGGCGTACCGGCGCGGGGAGCGCACGACCCTGGCCCGTGGCCCCGTCGGCGGCTTCGAGCTCGCCCTTCCGCCCGAGCCCCGCGTCGTCACATGGCAGGCCGACGACGGCGCCGACATCCACGGCCGGCTCTATGCCCCGAGCGCCGACAAGCCGCTGCTCGTGTGGGTGCACGGCGGTCCCACCGACCAGCGGCGCGTGGAGTTCGACGCCCGCCTGGCGTACTTCCTGGACCACGGGTGGGCGGTCCTCTTCCCCGACTTCCGCGGCTCCACCGGCTGGGGCCGCGCCTACACGCAGGCGCTCCACGGGGGCTGGGGCATGCGCGACACCGCCGACACCGCGGCCGGCGTCCGGGCCGCCACCGCCAACCGCTGGGGCGATCCCACTCGCACCGTCGTCATGGGTGGCTCCGCGGGCGGCCTCGTCGTCCTCCGCACTCTCGCCCATCACCCCGGCCTCTGTGCCGCGGGCGTGGCGCTGTACCCGGTGTGCGACCTACTCGACCTGGCTGCCGGCACGCATCGCTACGAGGCGCACTACACCCATCACCTGATCGGCCCGCTCCCGGGCAGCGAGGACGAGCACCGCCGTCGCTCGCCGATGCACGACGCCGCCCGCATCCGCGACCCGCTGCTGGTCCTCCACGGGACGGAGGACCCGGTTGTCCCCGCCTCGCAGTCGGCCGCGCTCGCCGACGCCGTCCGGGCCGCGGGCGGGACCGTCGAACGCCACCTCTACGAGGGAGAAGGGCACGGCTGGGCGCGGCCGGCGACGACCGAGGACGAGCTCGAGCGGGTCCGGGACTTCCTCGCCCGCAACGTGCTTGGATAACGCCATGACGATCGAGCCGGGCGGACCGCACCCAGCGGACAGGGCCGGGGACGCGGCCGAGGACGACCACGAACCGCTCGTCTACGAGCTCGACGAGTGGAACGAGGAGGACAGGGCCAAGCTCTCGCTGCTCCTCACCACCGAGGGCATCGTCCACCAGTGGGACGGCGACGAGCTGTTGGTTGCGGAGGCCGACGAAGCCCGGGTCGACGACCTGCTCGACCAGGTCGAGTTCCCCGACGCGCTCGACCCCGTGGACGACGACGGCGAGGACGACGAGGAGCGCTACGAGACGATGGCCGACCTCTTCGTCGCCGTCGACCGCCTGGCCAACGCCAACCCCGTCCAGGTCGAGCTGGCCGCCGAGGTGATCTCGGCCGCTCAGGCGGTGCTCGCCCTGCCCCAGCCGTTCGGCATCGACGACGCCACGTGGGACCAGGTGCGCCGCCGCTCCGCCGCGGTGGCCCAGGCCCTCCAGGAGGAGACCGACGACAACGTGGTGGTCGGCGACGCAGCCGTCTTGCGCGACCTGTTGCGCACCCTGGTGTAACCGGCCGCACAAGCGTTCCCGCCCCGGTAGCGTCGCGACCGTGCTGCTGGCGGAGTTGGAGATCCGGCACTCCCGGGCCATCGCGCCGACGCGTCGCGTGGCGCTGGGCGAGCTGTACCTGCCGACCGAGCCGTCGCCCGGCTTCGGCGGGCTGCTCCTCGCCGCCATCGTGGGCGCCTGCCTGCCTCGCCTCGACGACGAGGCGCGCGACGAGCTCGACCGCCTCCTGGTCGACCTCGAGCGAGGACGGCGCATCGCCCAGCCCCGCCTGCGGCACCGCTTCCAGACCGACACCCACGGCCTCGATCGCAGCCGTCACCGGCTCGTCGGCGACGGCGAGGCCATGGCGCTCGAGCTCGACGAGCACGGCGCCGTCCTGCCCCAGGCGCTGGGCGCCGCCTACGCGGCGGGGATGCTGTCGTACAAGGTGCGCCCCGACGTGTTCCGGCTGCTCCGGCGGGCCACCCGCTGGGAGGGCGACCCCGACGACCGTCTCATGCGGTATCTGACATCGGACGAGGCGGCCTACAGGCCGTGGCGGCGACCGGGCGACGAGGCCTGGGCGCTGACCGTGCTGGGCTTCAGTGTGGAGACCGAGCCCGCCCGCAGCGACATCGTGCGCCGCTTCCGCACGCTGGTCCGCGACGCCCACCCCGACCACGGGGCGGCGGCCGAGGCGGCGGGCACGCGGATCACCGACCTGACCGAAGCCAAGCGGATCCTCCTTGCCGGCGCGTAAGCAGGCCGCCCTGCTCCTCACGCCGGGGGCGGGCGCCGACCGCGACCAGTCGGCGCTGGTCGCCATGGACGAGGCGCTCTCGGCGTGCGGGGTGGTCGTCGAGCGCATGGACTTCCCGTACCGCCAGGCGGGCCGCCGGGCGCCCGACAAGCCGCCCGTCCTCCTCGCCGCCGTCCGCCAGGGCGCCGACGCGCTCGCCGCCCGCGCCGGCGTGGCGCCCGAGCGCGTCGTGCTGGGCGGGCGGTCGATGGGCGGGCGCATGTGCTCCATGGCCGTGGCCGAGGGCCTGCCCGCGCTGGGCCTCGTGCTCGTCAGCTATCCGCTCCATCCGCCGGGCAAGCCCGACCGGCTGCGGGTCGAGCACTTCTCGCGGTTGGCACTGCCGTGCCTGTTCGTCAGCGGGACGCGCGACGCCTTCGCCACCCCCGACGAGCTCCACGCGCACACTGCGGCCATCCCCGGCCCGGTCGCGCACCGCTGGATCGAGGGCGGCGACCACGGGCTGCGGCGGAAGGACGCCGAGGTGGCGGCCGCAGTGCGCGAATGGGTAGAAGTGCTGGTCAGCGGCTGATTCGGGCGTCAGCGAACGCTCTTTGCGCGCGTTGGGCGCGAGCGGTGCGAGCGATTCGGGCGTTTGCGCGGCCTGCAACGCGGGAATCGCGGCGAAAGCTCCGGCGGTTTCCCGTTGTCCGCTACTCAGAGTGGCGGTACAGTGGGGAAACGTCCCAGGGCGACGAAGAGGGAAGGGACCCGATGAGCGTTCGAAGCAGGATCCTAGGCGGCACCGTGGCGGCAGGGCTGGCGTTGGCCATGCCGGTAGCGGCATACGCGCAAGTCGACGACTACACCCGCGAGCCGACCGAGGTGAGCGGCGAGACGTTCAGCCGTCCCGAGCGGCCCACCCGCGTGGCCGGCACCACAGTGTCCCGCGACACCGGGTCGCTGGCCGTGACCGGCGGCGACGTCCTCGGCTTGGCCGCCCTGGGTGCAGGCGCCATCGGCGTCGGCACCGTCCTCGTTCGCCGTGGGCGCACGCGGGCGGTCACCTCCTGATCCGCCTGATCCGCCAGTCGGCGCCGCCGGCTCGGCAGTATTCGTCCTGTCCGCCTTTGACCGTCTGATCGAGCGCACATGAAAGCGATCAACTCAGGACAGTCGACAGACCTGTCGATCGCCGGCGCTCAGGATCTCCTTGCCCGCGCCGCCGCCGTCGGCACCCGGGCGACCGTGGGGCGGCTGGCTCGGATCGGCGTCGTCGCCGCGGACGGGCTCGCCGTGGTGGCGGCGATGGTGCTCGTCGCCCGAATCGGCCACCTCCTCCCCACCGACGGTGCCTCGGCGGGCCCCGTCGCCTACACCACGGTGTGCGCGGTGGCGCTGCCGCTGTGGCTGGTGACGTTCGCCCGCTACCGGCTGTACCACGCCCGCCACATCACCACCCGGCGCGACGAGCTCCAGCGCGTGCTCCACGCCGTCGGCATCAGCGTCGTCGTCACCGCCGTGGTCGCCTACGCACTCGGCAAGCTGGTGCCCCGGTCGTGGCTGGTGGCCCTGTTCGTGGCCGGCGTCGCCGTCCTCGCCGTCGAGCGCGAGGTGGTGCGCCACGCCTTCAACGTCCTGCGGCGCCGGGGCCACTGCCTGCGTCACGTGGTGATCGCGGGCACCGGCAACGAGGCCGTCGCTCTCGCCGCCATGCTGGAGGAGCAGCCCGAGCTGGGCTACCGCGTGGTCGGCCTGCTGGGCCGCCGCGAGGAGGCCGACGAGCGGCTGCGGGAGTACGGGCCGGTCCTCGACGTGCGCAACAAGGTGGCCGAGCAGGTGCGCATGGCGGGCGCCAGCGGCGTGCTCGTCGCCACCACCGACGTCGACCTGGAGACGAGCAACCGACTCGCCCGCGTCCTCACCGATGCAGGCATCCATGTCGAGTTGTCGTCGTCGCTGAAGGACATCGACGCCACCCGCCTGGCCGTGCGGCCGCTGGGCCGGTTCCCCGTCCTCTACGTCGAGCCGGTGCGGCGGGGCGGCTGGCACGGCGTCGCCAAGCGGGCCTTCGACGTGACCTTCGCCCTGTTCGGCCTGGTGGTCAGCGCCCCGATCCTGGCGGTCGCCGCCGTCGCCATCAAGGCCACGTCGCCCGGCCCCGTGGTGTTCAAGCAGGAGCGGGTGGGACGCCGCGGCCGCCGGTTCCACGTGCTGAAGCTGCGCACCATGGTGTGCGACGCCGAGAGCCGCATCGAAGAAATCCGGCTGCTCAACGAAGCCGACGGGCCGCTGTTCAAGGTGCGCGAGGACCCGCGCGTGACCCGGGTGGGCCGGGTGCTGCGCAAACTGTCGATCGACGAGCTGCCGCAGCTCTGGAACGTGGTGCGCGGCGAGATGAGCCTGGTGGGACCTCGGCCTGCCCTGCCCTCCGAGGTCACCCAGTGGGGGCCCGAGCTGTTCGAGCGGTTGCGGGTGCAGCCGGGCATCACGGGGATGTGGCAGGTGCGGGGGCGCAGCGACTCCAGCTTCTCGCAGTACCAGCGCTGGGACCTTTACTACGTCGACAACTGGTCGATCGCCCACGACATCGGCATCATCCTGCGCACCGTCCCGGTGGTGCTCTCCCAAAAGGGCGCGTACTAGCCGAGGCCCCGCTCGTTCTGGTACGCAGATCTCGCACGTACGTGCGAGATCTACGGACCAGAACCGAGGGGCGGTGGAGCGTCCTCGGGGTTGAGGTCCTCCAGCTCGCGGTGGGCGGTCTCCGGGTAGGCGACCAGCACCAGCAGCGCCAGGAGCGCAGGGCCCAGCGCCAGCACCGACAGCCCCGACGACAGCCGGCCGGTGCGGTCGGCGAACCACCCCACGGCCACCAACCCGATCACGCTGCCCACCCGGCCCGCGCCGCTGATGAGCCCGTTGGCCTTGCCCCGCAGCCCCGTCGGGAACAGCTCCGGCCCGTACACGCCCAGGGCGGGCACCGCCGCCGCCCCCAGGATCGACCCCAGCAGCGACCACGCCCAGATGGGCCACCCGGTCGTCAGGTACACGAGCAGGGTCGAGCCGACGCCCACCACGATGGCCACCGCGCCCACCAGCCGGCGCCCGTGCTCGGCCAGGCGCCCGCCCGCCACGATGCCGATGAACCCCGGCGTGCCGGTGAGGATGGTGAACAGGCTGATTGTCCCGCCCGTGTAGCCGCGCTCCGTGCGCAGGTACTCGTTCTGGAACTGCGAGGCGGGGGTGACGAACACGGCCAGCAGGAAGGCCGAAACGGCGAGCAGCCACAGCCGGTTGCCGTGCCCGGCGACGCCCGTCTCCGCGTGCGGCGCCCGGAAGCGCCGGCTCTCGGGCAGCCCCCGGCCCACGTGGCGCACCACGGGGATGCCGAGCAGCGGCACCAGGTAGAGCAGCCGCCACCCCCACGTCGCCAGGTCGCACAGGCGCAGCAGCATCACGCACATGCCCGCCCCGCCCGCGGCGGCCAGCGCCAGCAGGCTGACCGCGTAGGCCCGGCTGCCGGCCGGCATCTCCTCCACCGCCACGATGGCGATGACGATCCCCGCCGCCGTCACGAACCCGCGGGCCAGCACCTGGCTGCCCGCCAGCCATGCCAGCGACGGGGCCAGTGCACCCGTCGCCGTCAGCACGCACGCCACCGTCGCCGTGGCCAACAGCACAGCCCGCCGCCCCCGCCGGTCGGCCAGCCCCACCAGCGCCACCGTGATGAGGAAGTCGGCGCGCACGGCGGCCAAGGCGACGCCCTGCGCCCCCTGTCCGCTCCCGAACTCCTCGGCGGCGAAGGTGATTGTCTGCGTGAGGATCGTCCCCATGTAGCCCGCCACCCACGACAGCAGGCAGATGCCGCCGATCGTCGTGGCGGTATGGGCGTCCACGCGATCAGGCGGGGCCCACCACGGCATGGAGCCGTGGCCGAGCCGGCCCAGCAGTCGGCGGGACGCGTGCACGAACAGCCAGCCGAAGTACGGGATGGCGAGCCGGAACTCGACTTCCTGGCGCACGTTCGCCCGCCCGTCGCCGGCGTCGGTCACCGTCACCCGCCGCTCGTACGACGACACCGGGCCGTCGACGGCGGCGTAGCTGCCGTCGCCGCGCGCCGCCTCCTTCACGAACCCGTCACGAGGTCGCAGGATGTTGTCCAGTCGGCCGCGCTCGACGACCGCCTCGGTGACGACGCGGCTCACGCCGGGGCGGTGAACGTGGCGTACAGCTCGGCGTACAGCGCGGCGGCGTCGACCAGTTCGCCCACGGCGACGAACTCGTCGTTGGTGTGAGCTTGGTCGATCCCTCCGGGGCCGAGCACCACGGCGGGGATGCCCGCCTGGTTGCGGACGAAGCGGGCGTCGGTGGCGAACGTCATGCCGATGACCTCGTGCTCCTCGCCCAGCGCGGCGGCCATGGCTGCTCGCACCTGGGCCACGAACCCGTGCCCGGGGTCGAGCTCGGACGCCTCGCCGAAGACGCCCAGTTCGAGGTCGTAGCGCAGTTCCTTGTCGCCGAGCGCCTCGATTTTCTCCCGCAGCTCGGCCTCGGTCGACGCCCGGGTGGCGCCGGGCAGCAGCCGTCGGTCGATGACGACCTCGCACCGCTCGGCCACCGTGTTGTGGCCGGTGCCGCCGCGGATCTCGCCGACGTTCAGCGTGGGTGACCCCAGCAGCGGGTGGTCGCCGTCGAACTCGGCGGCGTGGAGGGCGAGCACCACCTTGGCCGCCTTTTCGACAGCCGACACGCCTTCCCGCGGCCTGCTGCCGTGGGCCGGCGTGCCGTGCAGCGTGACCGTGCCGACGACGAGGCCGCGCTCGGCCACGCAGATGTCGAGCGACGTCGGCTCGGGGACCACGCAGGCGTCGCCGCGGACCAAGCCGGCCGCCACCATGGCCTCGGTGCCCAGCGCCCCGCCCCGCTCCTCGTCGGCGACGAGGTGGAACACCACGTCGCACGCCGGCGCCCGCCCCGCCCGTTGCAGGACGGCGAGGGCCTCGATGGCCGCGGCGATGCCGCCCTTCATGTCGGCCGTCCCCCTGCCGTAGAGGCGGCCGTCGGCCAGCTCGCCCGCGAAGGGGTCCCATGTCCACCCGTCGCGGTGCACGGGCACCACGTCGAGGTGGCCGTTGACGATCAGCGTCGGCCGCCCGGGCTCGCCGGTCCCCACCGTGGCCACCAGCGACGTGCGCCCGGGCGCCGGCTCGAACTCCTCGAAGCGGGCGTCGAAGCGAGCCAGCGCGTCGCGGCACACGCCGACCGCTTCGCGCTCGTTGCCCGGCGGGTTCTGGGTGTCGACGGCGACGAGCGCCCGGGTCAGGTCGACG
>JAHWLA010000028.1 GCA_019347595.1 Actinomycetota bacterium | reverse complement strand
GTCAGCCTACGGGTGGGGCTCGGTAGCCTGCGCGCATGAGTGCGATCGAGGGCGTCAGCGAGATCTTCGACCCGGCCGACTGGGACGAGGTGCCGGGGTTCGAGGACCTGACGGACCTCACGTACCACCGGGCGAAGGAGCACGGGACGGTGCGCATCGCGTTCGACCGTCCGGACGTGCTCAACGCGTTCCGGCCGCACACGGTCGACGAGCTGCTGCGCACGCTCGAGCACGCGCGCCAGTCGGCCGACGTGGGCTGCGTGCTCCTCACCGGCAACGGTCCCAGCGCCAAGAACGGCAAGTGGGCGTTCTGCACCGGTGGCGACCAGCGGATCCGCGGGAAGGCCGGCTACCAGTACGAGGAGGAGTCTTCGGACGCCGGCGGCTCCACCTACAGCGCGGAGCGCACAGGCGCCGAGGAGCCGAGCGTCATCGACAAGGCGAGGCTGGCCCGGCTGCACATCCTCGAGTGCCAGCGCCTGATCCGGTTCATGCCCAAGGTGGTCATCTGCGTGGTGCCCGGCTGGGCGGCCGGCGGCGGCCACTCGCTGCACGTCGTCTGCGACCTGACGCTCGCCTCGCGCGAGCACGCGCGCTTCAAGCAGACCGACGCCGACGTGGGCTCCTTCGACGGCGGCTACGGGTCGGCGTACCTCGCCAAGATGGTCGGTCAGAAGTTTGCCCGCGAGATCTTCTTCCTCGCCGAGGAGTACGACGCCGCGGAGATGCACGCGATGGGCGCGGTCAACCGCGTCGTCGAGCACGGCCGGCTGGAGAAGGTCGCGCTCGACTGGGGCCGCAAGATCAACGGCAAGTCGCCGACGGCGCAGCGGATGCTGAAGTACTCCTTCAACCTGCTCGACGACGGCCTGGTCGGCCAGCAGCTCTTCGCCGGCGAGGCCACCCGGCTGGCGTACATGACCGACGAGGCCGTCGAGGGCCGCGACGCCTTCCTGGAGAAGCGCCCGCCCGACTGGTCGTCGTTCCCCTGGTACTTCTAGCCGAGCGTCATGAGACGCCCCACTGGCTCGGGGTACGGCGCGGCGCGGCCGTACACTCGCCCCGAGGTGACCGAGGCGAACCTACTGACCGAGTGGTCACGGCTGCTCTTCGCCAGCCTGGCCGACGCGGGCGTGACCGACGTGGTGCTGAGCCCGGGGTCACGCTCGACGCCGTTCATGCTGGCCGCGGACGCCGAGCCGCGGCTGCGCTGCCACGACTCCGTCGACGAGCGCGCCGCAGGCTTCTTCGCCCTGGGCTTGGCCCGCGTCAGCGGGCGGCCCGCCGTGCTGCTGTGCACGTCGGGGACGGCGGGCGCGCACTACTTCCCGGCGGTGATCGAGGCGTCGCTGGCCAACGTCCCGATGGTCGTGGTCACGGCCGACCGTCCCTTCGAGCTCCAGGACTGCGGCGCCGCCCAGACGATCGACCAGGTGAAGCTGTTCGGCGACTTCGTACGCCGGTTCTACGAGTTGGGCTCCCCGGACGCCGCGCCGAGCGCGTTGGCCGGGCTGCGGCGGCTCGCCGCCCAAGCGGTGCACTTCGCGTCGGCAGCGCCCGCGGGGCCCGTGCACCTCAACGCCCGCGCCCGCAAGCCGCTGGAACCACGCCAGGCCGACACTGACGACGAGCGGGCGCTGGCCGAACGGGTAAGCCGGCTGCTGGCCCGGCCGCCTGTAGTCGCCCATCAGCCGGTCGCACATCCCAGCCCCGATGCGGTGACGGCGATCGCCCGACGGTGCAGTCAGACGGAACGGGGGCTGATCGTGGCGGGGCCTGCCCCGCTGTCGCACGGGCGGCTCCTGCCGTTGGTCGAGGAGCTCTCGCGGCGCACGGGCTACCCGGTCCTGGCCGAGGCAACGAGCCAACTGCGGTTCGCCGACGGCGACGACGTACTGCGGTGCGACGGCTTCGATGCCGCGTTGCGGGCGCCGGCGTTCCGGCGTTCGGCGCGCCCGGAGGTGGTCGTCCAGATCGGCGGAACGCCGGTGTCGAGCGGGTGGGAGCGGTACGTCGCCGAACACGACGACGTCACCCGAGTGGTCGTTGCCCGCGACGCCTGGCCCGACCCCGACAGCACCGCCACCGACGTGTTGCTCGGCGATGTCGAGCTGTCGCTGCGGGCGCTCACCGACGCGTTGGCTGCGCACGGCGCCGCGGCCCGTGCCGGCGAGTGGGCGTCGTTGTGGCGCGAGGCCGACCGCGTGGTGTGGGCCGCCGTCGACGCCGAGCTGGCGTGGGGTGACGAGCTAGGCGAAGGCGAGGCCGTTCGGACGCTGGCCGAGCGCCTGCCGCGTGGGTCGCTGCTGATGGTCGGAAACAGCCTCCCCATCCGGGAGGTCGACACGTTCTGCCCCTCGCACGCCGCGGAGGTGGGCGTCCTGTCGCAGCGGGGGGCCAACGGAATCGACGGGTTGGTGGCGGGAGCGGCGGGGAGCGCCCTCGCCGGGGGCGACCTCCCCGTCACGCTGGTGCTCGGCGATGTCAGCCTCCTGCACGACCTCACCGGCTTGGCGCCGGCCGTCGGCGTCGACGTGCCGTTGGTGGTTGTGGTCGTGCAGAACCAGGGCGGGCGCATCTTCGAGCAGCTCCCGCTGGCGTCGACGCCGGGGCTGGCTGCGTCGACGATGGCCCACGTCACCACGCCGCATGGCGCGGTGTTGGAGCACGCCGCGCTCCTGTGGGGCCATCGCTACGCCGCGGCAACGAGTGCGGCCGAGCTGGCGAAGGCATTGGACGACGCCTACGCGCAGCCGGGGTGCACCGTGGTGGAAGCCGTCGTCCCGCCGCACGGGGCGGCCGCCCAGCACGCCCGCCTGTTCGCCGCCGTCGAGCAAGCCCTGGCCGGCTAGTGGGGCGTCTCACGACACAACGCCGGTAATCGCCGGCCCCCGCCGCCTCCCGCTGCGTCCTCCTCCTCGAAAGCATGGTGGCTTCCTTCGTCGTCGGTCCTTGCGGCGACGACGGATGGCTCACCGATTCCCTGCCGGGCGTTGCGAGACGCCCCACTAGTCGAGCGTGGCGTAGCCGGCGTTCGTCCCCGCCTCCCGGCCGCGTGCCGTGTCGGTGCAGGCGCGCAGGTCGGCCAGGTACTCCTCGACGACGGGCGCGTTCCCGGCGCTGACCGTGGCGTGCAACGACGGCGGGGGCGACTGCTTGTCGTGGTACCAGCCGCCTTCGCCGAGGGCGTCCCCGACGGCGAAGACATCGGTTGCCGGGTCGCTCGCGGTGATGGCGTGCATGTGGGCGTCGGGGCGCCCGAGCACGGCGAGGCCGTCGATCCCGGCGATGCCCGCCCGGATGCGTTCGGCGGCGTCGATGGTGGCCCGGGTCAGGCGGAGGTAGCCCTCCATCCCGAGGCGATGGAGCACCGCCCACGCGCACGCCATGGGGAGGGCGGGGCGGGTGCCCTGCATGGCGGGAGAGGCGTAGAGCCCGCCGAGCCAGCCGTCGAACACGAAGGTCTGGTAGCGGCGCAGCTCCTTGGTGCGGTGGAGGATCACCGACGCGCCCTTGGGGACGTACCCGAGCTTGTGGAGGTCGGCCGAGATCGTGGTCACGCCGGGCACGCGGAAGTCCCAGGGCGCCATCGGCGAGCCGAGTCGCTCCATGAACGGGAGCACGAAACCGCCCATGCACGCATCGACGTGGCAACTGGCGCCCGCCTCCGCGGCCAGCGCCGCCAGCTCGGGGATGGGATCGATCACGCCCTGCGGGTACTGCGGTGCCGAACCGACCACGAGCACGGTGTCGTCGGTGAGCGCGTCCGCCATGGCGTCGACATCGGCTCGCCAGTCGGGCGCGACCGGAACCGTCGTCGTCCGCACGCCGAAGTAGTGCGCGCCCTTGTGGAAGGCGGCATGGGCGCTCGCCGGGAGGACCATGTGCGGGTCGGTGATGCCGCGCTCCGCCTTGCCGCGTTCCCGGGCGGCTTTGACGGCCATGAGGATGCTCTCGGTGCCGCCCGACGTCATGAACCCGGCGGCGGTCGGCGGCGCGTGGAACAGCTCGGCGCAGATGCCGACGACCTCGGCCTGGATCTCACCGAGGCTCGGAAAAGCCCCCGTGTTCAGCGCGTTCTCGTGGAGGAACATGGCGGCCACCGCCTCGGCCACCTCGTGCACCTCGGGGCCGCCGTCGAAGACGAGGCCGAACGTCCGACCCTCGTGCCAACGCGCGTCACGGGTGCGCTTGGCGTCGAGGGCGGCGACGATCTCTGCCGTCGTCAGGCCGTGTTCGGGAAGCGGCATGCCGACGTTCTACTCGCATCGACCGGTCGTCGTGCGACCGCGGGTCAGCCCCCAGCGGCGGCGGAGCGCAGCCCGGACACGATGCGGTCGAGCACGATGTCCGCCTCCGCCCGTGCCTTTTTGGGCTTGTCGGAGCGGGCGATGTAGAGGGCGGCGCCGTAGAGCCCGCCGAGGGCGACGTACGCCAGCGGTCGCACAGGCACGCTGGCCAGATCCGGTGACGTCGTTGTCAGCGGGGTGAGCACGGCCACGAGCATCGACATCTCGATCTGCTCGATCCCGCCTTCGGCGGCTCGCGCCTGGAGGACCGAGACGCTGTCGAGGATGACGATGCGACGGAACGACGGCTCGAGACAGGCGTCGAGGAATGCCCGCAGCCCGGCCACGACGCCTTCCCACGGCGTGGGCCCGTTCTGGGCGGTGGCGACCACGCGGGCGATGACTTCACCTTCCACCACGTCGTAGACGGCCTTGAACAGGGCCTCCTTCCCCGCGAAGTGGTGATAGAGGGCGCCTCGGGCGACACCCGCCTGCCCGATGATGTCGTCGATCGACGTCGCCGCGTAGCCCTGGCGGGTGAAGAGGTCGCGAGCCACGTCGATCAGCAACTCGCGCGTCGCCTCTGCCTGTCTGGCCCGCAGCCCCTTGACTGCCACGGGCGCCATGGTAGACAGTGAACTATTAGTCGGTTACCGATCATTAGTCGGTGAAGTGGAGGGAGCTGGGATGCGACACGACGCCCGCCGATGGAACGAGGCCCGCAGAGGCATCGCCGACGTCGCCCCCGCGTTGGTCGAGCTCGTGCGGGAGAGCGAGCCGGTGGGATCGGTGGTGGGCCATTGGGGAACGGGCGAGATCGCAGCGCACATCTCGCATGTGATCCGCTACGACGGCGACTCGTTGCACGGCATCCCGCTTCCGCCCGCCGAGCTGCGCCCTGCCGCGGTGGCGACAGTGACCGATTCGGAGTTGGCTGCCGATCCCGAACGGAACCCCGTCGTGCTCGCCGAGCGGATCGAGAAGCAGCTCGCCGACCTGCTCGTCCATATGGAAAGCCCGGCGCTGGAGACGGTGACGTGGCTCGGCGGCGTGTCCCTGCCCGCGTCGGCGGTGATGTGCCATCTGCTCGAGGAGCTTCTCGTCCACGGGTTCGACCTGGCGAACGCGGCCGGGCGCTCGTGGCGGATCGCGCCGGCACACGCCGCCCTCGCCATCGTGGGCGCGGCGGCGCCGATCATTACGGCCGCGGGCCCGACCGCCTTCGTCAACCGGCGTCATACCTCCGGCTTCCGGGCCCGCTTCGATATCCGGCTACGCGGGGAGGACCGCTTCCTTGTCGTGTTCGACGACGGCATGACCATCCGGGTCGGGCCCGACGCCGACGATGGACAGCCGGTGGACGCCCACGCGTCCGCCGACCCGGCCGCCATGCTGCTGCTCATGCTGGGCCGGGTGAAGCCTGGCCCGCTCGTCGCCCGCGGCAAGGTGGTCGTGTGGGGACGGCGACCGTGGCGAGTGGCACGGATGATTGCAGCCACGACACCGCCGTAGTGCCGAGCATCCCGGCGCGTTCTTCGCTCGTTCTTCTCCCGCCATCCGGACCTCGATCGCTGTCGGGGGACGTCTTGGCCGGAGCATCGGGTGGCGTGGCGGCGAAACCGGTTCGGCGTGGCGGCGTCCGGGTAGCGCGGTTGGTGTGACCGTCCTCCTCGTCGTCCTCGTGCTGGCGTTCGCCATCGCGGGCGGGTTCCTCGGCGACCTCCTCGAAGTGGCCGGTTGGCTGCTGCTCATCCTCGCCGTGCTGGGCGCCGTCGTCGGCTTCGTCGTGCACCGTGCGGTGAAGTCGGTATTCGGTCGGTGACGCCGGCCCGCACCACCGGACGCACCGTGGCGCACCTGCTGGCGAGCGAGCCGGTCGACGCCATCGACGCCTACCTGGCACAGGGCGGCGGCGAGGGCCTCCGGCGCGCCGTGGAGCTCGGCCCCGAGGCGACCATCGAGGAAGTGCGCCGATCGGGGCTGCGAGGCCGAGGCGGCGGCGGGTTCGTGACGGGGCGCAAGTGGGCCGGCGTGCGGGCGCAGCCGGGCACCGACCGGTACGTCGTGGTCAACGGCGCCGAGGGCGAGCCGGGGACGTTCAAGGACCGCGCCCTGCTGCGGGCCAACCCCTACCAGCTCGTCGAAGGAGCGATCATCGCCGGCTTCGCCGTGGGGGCGGTCGAGGTGTTCATCGCCGTGAAGGACGCGTTCGCGGCCGAGGCCGACGGCGTCACCCGAGCGGCGGCCGAGCTCCAGGCGGCGGGGATGTGCCACGACTGCCGCGTGACGATCGTGCGCGGTCCCGACGAGTACCTCTTCGGCGAGGAGAAGGCCTTGCTCGAAGTGATCGAGGGAAACGCGCCGCTGCCGCGCCTGTTCCCGCCCCACGAGCACGGTCTGTTCGCCACCGCGCCGCAGACGGGGTGGCAGGCCACCGAAGCGCAGCCCGGGCACCACGGACGGCACGAGTCGAACCCGACGGTGGTCAACAACGTGGAGACGCTGTCGAACGTGCCCCACATCCTCACCCGCGGCGCCGACTGGTTCCGCAGCTTCGGCACCGAGGAGTCGCCGGGCACCGTCGTGGCCACGGTGGTCGGCGACGTGCGCCGCCCGGCGGTCGGCGAAGTGGAGCTCGGCACGCCGCTCCGCGAGGTGATCGACGCCGTCGGTGGCGGCGTGGCGCCCGGTCGGTCGGTCAAGGCCGTGTTCTCCGGGGTGGCCAACCCGGTGGTGGTGGCGGAGCACCTCGAGGTGCCGCTCTCCTACGAGGGCTTCGCCCGCATCGGGAGCGGCATGGGCGCGGCGGGGTTCATCGTGCTCGACGACACGGCGTGCATGGTCGAGGCGGCCCGGCAGTTCTCGCGGTTCCTCTACATCGAGTCGTGCGGCCAGTGCCCGCCCTGCAAGCGAGGCTCCGGCGAGATCACCGACCGCCTGTCGCACATCGAGGCGGGCGTGGCGACCACCGACGATGTGGCCGAGATGGGCGGGTGGCTGGCGAAGGTCACCGACGGGAACCGGTGTTACCTGGCGGTGGAGGAGCAGGTGCTGGTGTCGAGCATCTTGCGGGCGTTCCCCGAGGAGTTCGACGAGCACCTCACCGTGGGGCGCTGCCCGCGCCCTCGTGACGTGCCGCTGCCCAAGCTCGTGGACCTCCGCGACGGCGAGGCCGTCTACGACCGCAGCCACTACCGCAAGCAGCCGGACTGGACGTACAGCCCCGGGTGACGCGCTCGGCGCGTCGTGGGTAGAGCAAGACGCAGACCACCCAGTGGAGGGCCCCGTGACCGTTACCGCAGACATGCTCCGAACCAGCCCCGCCGAGACCGGCTTCGACGAGGCGGCGCTCGCCAGGTGCATCGACGCCTGTCTGGCCTGTGCGCAGGCGTGCACCGCATGTGCCGACGCCTGCCTCGGCGAGGAGTCGGTGGCCGAGCTCCGCTCGTGCATCACGAGCAACCTGGCCTGTGCAGACGTGTGCACCGCGACGGCCGCCGTGTTGTCGCGGCAGGTCGGCTACAACGCCGAGGTCACCCGCGCCCTGCTGACGGCATGCGCCGCCGCCTGCCGCCACTGTGGCGAGGAGTGCGCGCAGCACGCCGACATGCACGACCACTGCGGGTTGTGCGCCGACGCCTGTCGGGCGTGCGAGCAGGCGTGTGCGGCGCTCCTGGCCGGCTGACGCCCACGGGCGCCTGGGTCAGTCGCCCGCCACGAAGAACAGCCACTCGCCGTCGCGTGCGATGCCGATGCGGTAGCCGACGTAGCTGCCGAAGCGCTCGAATGTCGAGAAGTCCTCGTCGTCGTACAGCGGACGCAGCGCCTCTCGGGCGGCCGGGGGCACGTCGGCCCACCGCTCGGCCGCGTACGCCGAGGGCCATACGAACTGAGTCGCTTCCTCGACCGTCCGCTCCGCGTGCGGGGCGTCGAGCAACCCGACGAGGTAGCGGAGCGGTCGTTGGTCGGTGCCCTCGGCCTGTCGCCAGTAGCTCGCCACGTCGTGCGCGCCGCCGAAGCTCGCCGTGAACGCCCGCTGCCCGGTCGAGGCCAGTTTCGCCAAGCGGGCGTAGTCGCAACGTGTGGCGGCGTCCACGATGGCCCGGCGGGTGGCGGCCACTTGCTCGGGGAGCCCTGGCTGCGGCTCCGGTGTGGCGCTCAGCCCGTCGGACGAGCAGCCGGGCCGGCGCTCGGTGAACCGCAGTGACGCCATCATCCGGTCGACCACCGCTTTCACCTCGTCGTAGCGCGCCGAGTCGCCGGCGGCTGTCTCCGACGTCGATGCGATGAGCGTGCGGCCATCGGCCTGCACGAACCAGGTGTAGCTGCGCGACCCGGCCGGCCCGATGCCCGCGCCCGTCGACGCCACCTCGACGACCACGGCGTCGCGGCCCGCGGCCGTGCGCGTCTCGTTGAGCAGGACGCGCCCCGACTCCGCGCCCCGGCGGCCCTTCGCGTCGTGGGAACCCTCCACCATCCTCACGTGCACGTCGATGTGGAAGGCGTCTGTGGCGGGTTCGAGCTGGAACGGCTGCACGTCGAACCAATGGCACCGCTCCACCACGTCACCGGCGTTCGTGTGCCAGTCGGGCGGGTACTCCACCGCGTAGCCCGCGCGGGGCGCTTCGCACGACTGCCAGGCCGTCGTCGTCGTCGTCGTCGTGGTGGTGCTGGTCGTGGTCGTCGTCGTCGTGCTGTCCGCGGCCGGGTCGTCGTCGTTCCCGCATGCGGCGGCGAACAGCGCGACGGCTGCCACGACGACCGACAGGCGTCGCACGTCAGACGCGGTCGCGCGTACGAACACGCGAAGAAGGGCGGTCGTCGTCGTGCCAGGGCAGCGTCGTCGAGGCGACGAGGCCCCACAGCAACGAGACGGCGCCGGCGACCATGAGGATGACGCCCGCGAGCGTCAGGTCGACACCTTCCACCTCGCCCGTCACCGCCCAGACGAGGATCGCCCCGAGGGCGAGGAAGAACACGCCGAGCCCGATTCCCACAGCCGCTCCTTCGTCGCGTCGTCGCCAGTGCCTCGGGCTTCCTACCCAGACGAACCGGAGGCCACCGGGACAATGCGCCGTTCGTAACCGGACTGCAACCGGCGTCGCCCGCGCGGCAACGGGTAGGACGCCCGTAACGCAAGCGAGGAGGTCACCGTGGCTGCGTGGCTCGGCTCCAGTTGGCAGACGATGGCGTACGTGGTGGTGAGCACCGTCGCCGTCTACTGCTCTGCCTTGGTGGCCGTCCGCCTGGCGGGCCGTCGCACGGTGGCGCAGCTCTCGGCGTTCGACGTGGTCGTCACCATCGCGCTCGGGAGCCTGATCGCGTCCACCGCCGTGAGTCGTGACCCGAGCTACGTCCAGGGGACGACGGCCATCGTGACGCTGCTCGCCCTCCAGGTGGCCGCCGCCGCCCTGCGCCAGCGCTTCGCCCGCATGCGGCGACTGCTCGACTTCCCCCCGTGCGTGGTGGCACGCGACGGCGAGCTGGCCCTTCCGACCACCCCGCTGGGGCCGCAGCTCACGGCGGGCGAGGTGCTCTCCGCCCTGCGTGCACAGGGCGTCCATTCGCTGGACGACGTCCGCCTCGTCGTCGTCGAGCCCGACGGTCGGGTGTCGGTGGTGCCTACCGGGGCAGCCGCCCTCGGGATGGACGACGACGGCTAAGGAGCCGAGCCGATAGGCGAGGCGACAATCGAACACAGCGCCGTGTTTCGACAGCGAAGGGCTGCCGAAACGAGACTCCCGGCGAACCGCGGCCGCACCGATCAGCGCAAGTTCTAAGGCGCCTGCGGAGGGGCGGGCAGGACATGACGTTCGATGCGGGCGCCCGCGTCGCCGAGCCCGGCCACGGTCACCCGGTCGAAGGCGCGCAGCGCCCGGTCGTCGCGGTCGAGGTAGAGGATCGTGCACGTGAGCGGGACGGCCGCCTGCTTCTCCAACGCCCGCAGGCCCGCACCGCCGGTCGACCCCTCAGTCAGCAACACCGTCTCGTCGCCGAGCGCCCGCATGCTCGGCCGGTGCGCATGGCCTGCGAGGACCAACGGGGTGAGGCCGCCGAGACGAGCCGCCAGCCGCGGGTCGTGGACGGCCACGATGTCGACCGGTCCGTGGGCGCGCACCCGACGGGCTACCTCGGGCGCAAACCGGTCGGCCACCTGGCGTTCCTCCGAGGCGTCGGGCGCCACGCTCTTGTCCGGCGTGAACCGGGGATCGCCGATCCCCCAGAAGCGCAGCCCGGCGATCTCGCGGCCCTCGCCTTCGAGCACGACGGCGTTGGGCTGGGCCGCGACGGCCGCGGCCGTGGTGACCGAGTCGTGGTTGCCTCGCACGAACACGTACGGGACGCCGATGTCCCCGATGCGCTCGACGAACTGCCCCTCGGCGGGCGTGCCCCAGTCGTTGATGTCGCCGGTGTCGACGACGACGTCGACGGCGAACTGGCGGACGAGTTGCCCTATGAGGTCGAACGCCTGCGGGTTGAGGTGGAGATCGCTGACGTGGAGGACGCGAACGGTGTCGGTGCTCGGCGAGAACGCGGTGAGGCCGGCGGTCGTCTTGTAGAGCTCGGCCACGTTGCCGATCAGGCGCGTGAGCTGCGAGCGGTAGGCGTCGTACTGGGCGCGGACCTGTTCGATCGAGCCGATGGCCTGCGGGGCGACGGTCAGCAGGCCGGTGTAACGCGGCTCGGCCACCGCCTTCGCGTTCCACGTCACCCGTGCCGCCGCCGCCGTTCCGACGGTCGCCACCAGCGCGGCCATGGCGCCGACGGCGAGTGTGCGCCGGGCCGGGCGGCGGACGGCGGCGACCAGCAGCGCGCCGACGAACGCCCCGCCCGTGGCGCGCAGGAGGACTGTGCGCAGCGCCCGCCGAGCGTCACGGGCCGCTTCGTCGTCGACCGCGTCGAGCGTGTCCGGTTGCTCCACCACCCGTTGGGTGGCGGCCAGGTCGAGCTCGTCGGCCGTGGCGACCAGGCCCAGCGGCCCGTCGTGGGTGTCCAGGCGAAGCGAGCCGAGCGGCGCCAAGCGGACGACCGTGTCGCCGGTGGAGGACAGCCGCAAGGAGACGGTGGCGTGGAACGGGCCGATATCGGCGTGCGTGCGGCCTGCGGCGACGGCGCCGCCGACGGCACCGGCGAGGCAAAGCAGTGCGAGGCCTGCGGCCCGGAGCGCCCGGCGGGCGCGGGCGCTTCGGCTGACGGGCGCCGTGGCAGTCGGGTCGTCAGCGGGGTTCAAGACTGAGGCTGTACTGCGTGGCGATCGCCTCGCTCCTGTCGTTCGGCAGCGTGGGCGCCGCCGTGGCGCTCACCACGAGGAAGAAGCGGTCGCGCGTCCATCGGCCTCGGTAGGTGTCGGCGCCGATCGGCGCGGGTGGCTCGTCCAGTCGCCACCCCGGCAGGTTGTCGCGGTACCACGCCAGCACGCCTTCCGGCGTGGCGCCGGTGGTCGAATAGCTGCGGGCGACGACGCCGTTCTTCTCGGTGCGCTCCCCGAGCGGCTCCGAGCGTGGATGCAGAGGCAGGTCGTCGAAGTTGCCGCGCTGGAAGGTGGTCTCGTCGGGCGTCGGCTGGGTGGCCGGGCGGTCGTCGCCTCCACAGGCGGGGAGGAAGGCGAGGGCAACGGCGAGCATGAGCGACCGACGAATCATGCCGACCACCTACCCACACCGCAGGCGTTCGCCACCGCTGCGGGTGGGTAAGGGCGGTAGTGACGTCGACGTTCGGAGGTAGCCATGCAGGAGCTCTTGGCACGCCGGTGGCTCGCCATCGCCCTCCGCGGCGTCGCCGCCGTCGTCTTCGGGCTGCTGGCGCTCGCCTGGCCAGGGGTGACCGTGGGCGTCATCGTCATCGTCTTCGGAGCGTATGCGCTCATCGACGGCGTGCTCACCCTCGGCGCCTCGCTGGGCGGCGACAACCGTCGCGACCGGTGGGTCCTCGGCTTCGAGGGACTGGTCGACGTGGTCGCGGGCGGTGTGGCGCTGGCGTGGCCGTCGATCACCGCCGTCGCCCTGGCGCTCGTGGTCGCCGCCTGGGCGGTGGCGACCGGGATCAGCGAGTTGGCTGCTGCCGTGCGGCTGCGGCGCGAGCTCCGCGGAGAGTGGCGGCTGGCCGCCTTCGGCGCCGCCTCCGTGCTCGTCGGGCTCCTCCTCGCCGTGCGACCGCGGGTGGGGATCGAGGCGATTGCCTGGCTGGTCGGCGCCTATGCGCTGGTGGTCGGCGCCGTGCTGCTGGCCATGGCCTTCGCCCTGCGTGGCAGCGAGCCCGACGGCGAGGAGTCCGCCGCGGACGACCGCGCGCACGCCGACGCCGGCTGAGCCTGGTCCCCCTGCACCGGTTGTGTCGCAGTAGTTCGCCGTATGGGAGCGCGGACGGCATGGGCACCAAACAACGATCGCTTTCGTTCTCAGCTCCAGGCACGTCTAAATCGAGCGCGGCTGCCTGCTAGCGGCGTGTGCCTACCGAAAAGCGAACGCCCCGCAACGGGTTGCGAGGACGCGCCCAGTTCACGGGCTCCCGACCTCTCAGTTCTCAGGCTGTCGCTAGGCGGGAGGCGTCGCCGCGCCGAAGCTCTGCGCCGTGATCACGAGCATTGGCGATCCGCGCCCCGTCTCGTCAACCGGTACATGTTGGGACAGCCGATCTCGTATCGCTCGGCATGCGGCGGCGAGTGGTTCCAACGCCGTCTCCACGCCGCAGTTGATGTACCGACGCTCGGACGCCACGTAACACCGAATGAGATACGTCGGCGCGGGGCGACCGTTGAGTGTAAAGACCTTCATCTGGTCCCGGTACGTCAGGCAGACGTCGAGCGGAACGAGAATCGGAAGGTCGAACTCGCCTGCCCGGGCCCGGAGCGCGACGCGATCAACATACTCGTCGAAGTGCTCGATGCTGTGGCGAACGTCAGCATCGAGCACCGGCTCGAGGGCGATCCCGCCGAGCATGTCATCCTGCAGCCACCTCGCCCGGAAGCGTTGGACGCGCGCTTCGCCGTCCGTCTGCTTCGGGTTCTTCTGTCGCGGAAGCAGGAGGGCGCGAAGACGGGCCGCCGCGCCGAGCACGTTGTGCAGCCGGCGGTGGACGGATTGGTCGACGGTGATGAAGGCCTTTCCGCGGTCGACGGGCAGAGCGACGGCATCAAAGGTCGCTTCACAGCCTTCGACGACCTCGACCGCGAGCCAGTACATCTCGTGGAGGTACACAGAGCAAAAGGGACTCCTCGCGATGTCCACCCACGCCTCTGCGGCTTCCGCATTCTCGGCATCCGTTGCTCTCGACATCGCCGTGACCGTACTGCGGAGCGGGGGTCACGATGTGTGCCACTTCTCACTCAACGGCCGGATTCCGGAGTGTGTCGTCACCGAAACGAACTGACTGCGTGTCCCGACCCACCCTTCGAGGCGACCAGGGCCAAGACAACCACCCGCCCGTTGCCGCGCCGGGCCTTCGCAACGCGCTCGGTCACTCCTGCGGCATGCTGGGCTGCCCGTAGCCGCCAAGACGGATGCGACCCGAGAGAAAGAGGAAGTCACTGTGCCAGGTGACGTCAACTACGCCTTTGAAAAGTATTGGGCGGCTCTCAGCACCCTGGCAGAAGGCCAGGGCACGCTACCTGAGCGGCTGATCGACGCCTACGTAAGCCAAGGCGGCCGCGTGTATCCGCTCGTCCTAGGCATGGGACCGCCGGTCTCCGAGGAGCTTGCAGAACGAATCGAAGCTCTCCACCACAGACTCACTGCGGTTGCTGGTGGCGTTGAAGGTGCGATCGCCGCGACGGTTCGTCAGTTTGATGCCGAAGAACTGGACTCTGCGGTTCGCGAGCTGGTCAGTATTACCCTTGGACTCGCCAGCGAGTACTTCACGGCCCATGCTGCGGATTGACGGCCGCTACACTGCCCCGCCGGTACGGTGTTTGGTTTCAGAAACTCAACGCCCATGCGGTTAAGGAAATCCTCCAAACCTCTCCACGGCGAACGGGCTGTGTGGGAGGAGCGCAGCCGGTGGTGACCGCGCCTGGATCGTTTGGCTACCAATGACTTCAAGATGTTGATCGAAGTTGCCTTGCAGGGTGTTACTCATGGCCCTGACCGTACAGAAGGGGTGTGGCAGCGACCCGGAATGGACCTCCATTCCGTGTGAAGCATGCGGCAATGAGGCATCGTGTAACCGTGCCACCGCTCCCGTCCTTGATACTCATCGATGTTCTCGGAGTGCGCGCTCGCTGGGGGACAGGTGCCCGGCACGCCGTTAGCGCTTTCGAGACGCTCGCTGAGCTTGTAGAAACGGCACTCGAGGATGCGCCACCCGATGTGCTTGGAGCTGAGATCGAGAGTGACACTGCGGTCGTGGCCTGCAGATCAACGAATGCCGCGCTCCGCTTCGTACGGACGCTGTACCTCGACGCCTTTCTCGGGCGATCGGCCGCCGAGGAACGTCGAGAGCGCTTGTGGCTTCGTGGCGTCCTCGTCCCGCGCCCCCCGGGTTTGCGGATCGATGAAGTGCGTACTCCACGCAGACGAGCTGGGGGACGGATGGTCGTAAACGACCTCGCGTCCGCCTTTACTGAGGCGGTGGCTCTGGAAAAGTCAGGCTTCAAGGGCATGCGCTTCGTAGTGCACGGTGACCTCGTCACGCCGAAGGTAAGGGCCGCGGCAGCCGTGCGGACGCAGGGCGGTGGCTCGGCTGACACCGTCGTTCGCATCTCAGGTGACAGGACGTACCCGTCCGCGCTGAAGGGTTTTCACGACTACCTATGGATGGCCACGAGCGACGACGACGAGTGGAAGCGAAGAACCAATCGCATGGCACGTAGGCTTCGCCAAGCAGCTCACGATCCCGATGAGGTCGTGCAGGCGGCTGGCACTCAAGTCGCGTTCGATGCCTGTGCCGAAGAATTGCGCGCAGCCGGGACTTCGCGGGGTCGTACTCGTTCCGCCCGCGGAAAGCTCACGAAAGCGTAGGTCTAGGAACCCCCAAGCTTTACTGCCGTGCAAGACGCTGGTTGTCTGCCAGCTTCTGGATCAACGGTTGGGCGCGTGGGAGTAGTTACCTTCAAGGAATGAGCCGACCTCGCCAGTTCAATTGAAATCTCTGCGGCCTGAGGAGGAGTGGGCGCGTCAGATGATCCAAGCGGCCCTTGGCGCGGCCGTGGACCAGCACGACGACAACCACGGCGCCTCCCTCTACGACCTGCAAATCCGGTACTCGGACCGACCGCCCGCGGCGGTGGAGGTGACCGCCGCAGCAGACGCAGCCTCGATCGAACTGTGGAAGATCGTCAACGGCCGCGACGAACGTTGGCAGGCGGCCGGGATTGCGGGCGGGTGGGCCGTCTCGCTGTTGCCGACGGCACGGGGCAAAGTCGTGATGCGGGAGTTGCCGAAGCTCCTGGCCGATCTGGAGGGCGCTCGCAGGACCCACCTGCGAGGCCGCCGATCGGGGCATGGACCGTTGGAGGCGCGAGCGGGCGAACTTGGTGTCGTCTCGGCAGCACAGTACGGCACCGACTTCCCTGGAGCGATCTACCCGACGATCGCACTTCCCGCTGAACGGCGTGGCGGGATGGTGGCCGAAACCGGAGATGCACTGTCGCCATGGGTGGCCGAGCATCTCCTCGCACACCCGGACGTTCTCAAGAAACTGGCGCTTTCTGGCGCGGAGGAGCGCCATGCGTTCATCATCCTGCCGGGGTTCTCCACCGCGCCGTTTCCGGTCGCAGACCTGTTCATGCGCCAGGCACCGCCGCTGCCGACGACGGCACCCGAGTTGCCGCCGGAGGTCACGCATGTGTGGGTCGTGAGCACGTGGACGATCGGTCGGGGTCTTCGCTGGTCGCCTAACAGCGGGTGGGCCGTCTTCGACAAGCCGGACGCCCAAGCCGCGTAGACCTGCGAAGCGGCCTATGTCCGCGTTCGAATGGCTTGCGACAACGGGTGAAGGGGACCTATGACGTCCACGCCGGGCAGTCGCAGCCCCGCCCGGTGCAGCACCCCGCGGGCCGCCTACCCATCAATGGTGGCCGGGGCGCTGCGGGAACAGCCCCCGGCCTGGCCGACTCCTAGTGAGAGGAATCGACATGCCGGAACCTA
>JAHWLA010000210.1 GCA_019347595.1 Actinomycetota bacterium | reverse complement strand
GGACTGCTCGGCCCAGCGTCGCCATCAGAAGCTCGTGGAGGAGACGCCAGCCACCTTGCTCGACGACAAGGTGCGAAATGCCATGGGCGAGGCCGCTTGCGCGGTTGCCAGCGCCTGCGGCTACACCAACGCCGGCACTGTCGAGTTCCTGTACCAGGACGGCGAGTTCTTCTTCCTGGAGATGAACACCCGCCTCCAGGTCGAGCACCCCGTGACCGAGCTGGTGACGGGCATGGACCTCGTCGCCCTCCAGTTGCGCATCGCTGCCGGCGAGCCGCTGCCGTTCACCCAGGACGACATCGTGCGCACCGGCCACGCCATCGAATGCCGCCTCAACGCCGAGAACCCGGCGGGCGGCCGCTTCCTCCCCAGCCCCGGCACCATCACCCGCTTCCGGCGGCCCGACGGCTTCGGCACGCGCGTCGACGCGGGGTACGACGAGGGCGACACCGTCAGCCAGTTCTACGACAACCTCATCGCCAAGCTCATCGTGTGGGGTCCCGACCGCGAGGCCGCCCGCACGCGCATGATCCGAGCGCTGGAGGAGACGGAGATCGAGGGCGTGGCCACCACCATCCCGGCCCACCTCGCCATCCTGCGCCACGACGACTTCATCCAGGGCGTGCACTCCACCAAGTGGGTGGAGGAGCGCCTCGACTTCTCCACCCTGGAGATCCCCGCGCCCGCGGCGGCGCCCGAGCCCGCCGAGGGCGAAGCGCCCAAGGTGCAACGCGACGTCGACGTCGAGGTCAACGGCAAGAAGTTCTCCGTGAAATTGTGGGTCCCCGACGTGCCCGCCACCGTCGTCGCCACCGGCCCGGGCGGCGCGACCGCGGCGCGTCCCCGTCCCCGGGCGGGAGGCGCCGGCCACGGTGCGGGTGGCGCCGCCGGGTCGGGGAACGTGACCGTCCCCATGCAGGGCACGATCGTCAAGGTCCTGGTGGAAGCGGGCGACGAGGTCGAGATCGGCCAGCCCATCTGCGTCCTCGAAGCCATGAAGATGGAGAACAACGTGAACGCCGAGAAGGCGGGCGCCATCAAGGAGATCAAGGTCAAGCCCGGCGACGCCGTGGGGGCGGGCGACGTGGTGGCCGTCATCGAGTAGACCGGAGGGCATGGACGCCAAGGCGGCCGCCCGGGCCGTGGTCGAAGGCTCGGAGACGACGCTTCTCGACCTGAGCCACCGCATCCACGCCAACCCCGAGTTGTGCTTCGAGGAGGACCAAGCCGCCGCCTGGTGCGCCGACGTGCTCACCGACGGCGGCTTGTCAGTCGAGGCGGGCGTCTGCGACCTGCCCACCGCCTTCGTGGCGACCGCGGGCAGCGGCCCGCTGACGATCGGGATCTGCGCCGAGTACGACGCGCTGCCGGGTGTCGGCCACGCCTGCGGCCACAACGTGATCGCTGCGTCGGGCGTCGGAGCGGGGTTGGCGCTCGCCGCCCTGGCCGACGACCTGGGCATCACGGTCAAGGTGTTCGGCACGCCCGCCGAGGAGGGCGGCGGCGGCAAGATCCTCATGCTGGAACGGGGCGCCTTCGACGGCGTCCACGCGGCGATGATGGTCCATCCGGCGCCCACCGAGCTCGACCACATGCCGTGTCTGGCGGTCGCCCACGTCGATGTTCACTACACCGGCAAGGAAGCGCACGCCTCGGCGTTCCCGGAGCTGGGTCGGAATGCGGCCGACGCCCTGACCGTGGCCCAGACGGCGATCGGGCTGCTGCGGCAACACATCTCCCGTGACGCCCGGATCCACGGCATCGTGACCCACGGCGGCGACGCGCCGAATATCGTCCCTGCCCACACCACCGGCAAGTGGTACATCCGGGAGAAGACGCTGGAGAAGCTGGCCGAGCTGGAGCCGCGGGTCTACAAGTGCTTCGAGGCGGGCGCGCTGGCGACCGGGTGCGAGTACGAGATCACGCCGGTGTCGCCGCCGTACTCGGAGTTCGTGCACGACCGGGAGATGATGGCGGTCTACCGTCGCAACGCCGAGGACCTCGGGCGCTCGTTCACCGACCTCGGCGGCCTGGCCGAGCGGCTGGCGGGCTCGACCGACATGGCGAACGTGTCGCTCGCCGTGCCGTCGATCCACCCGATGCTCGGCCTCGACTCCTTCCCCGTGTCGAACCACCAGCCCGAGTTCGCCGCGTTCTGCGCCACGCCGACGGCCGACAAGGCGGCGCTCGACGGCGCCACCGCCATGGCGTGGACGGTCATCGACCTGGCCACGGACGATTCACACCGTTCGCGGCTTTTGGGATAGCGTTTCGCCGCTGCTCACGGGTCGGGCGCACGTCGAGCCGCGCTGGGATCCCGTTGCTGTTGTTCGCTCTCTCCCGGACGCGGTTCTTGTCCGTAGGTACAACCGAACAGGAGACAAGCGAATGAGATCGAAACGAGCAACCGTCGTCGCCGCACTGGCGCTGGCGGTCGGGCTGGTGATCGGGACGGCGGCCGGGGGTTTCGCCGGCGGAAGCGGGGTCCCCGCCGACAAGGTGACCGCAGCAGGCAGCACGCTCGCCATCGTGGCGCCGGGAGCGGCACACGACCTGCTCACGGCCACCATGCGCACGTCGAAGCCGACCGATCTCATCCTCCAGGTGGCGGCGGAGTGCGAGATCTACACGAGCCACACGCGTGACGGGAAGACCACCTACAACAAGGCAGCGGGCACAGTGCGCGTGTGGGTGGAGATCGACAACAAGATCGTCCCCGTCACAGCCATCAGCTCACCGCCGCAGGATGGCAGCACGCCCGAGGTCGGCACGGATGCCGACAAGGCGACCTTCTGCGAGCGCGAAGAGGAGTACGAGAAGACAGACAACAACTCGCTCTGCATTGCCGACGACGCCTTGGTCCTCGCCGGCACAGGCTGCGAAATGGAGGAGTGGTTCCAGCGGGTCAAGAGCGCCAACGCGTTCAACTGGGTGAAGATGAACGTCGGTAGTGGCATCCACACAATCAAGGTCCGTGCCGACATCATCACCTCGACATCGGCAACCACGCCGGGCGAGGCCTCGACGGCGCGTGCCGCGGTCGGGAACCGCACCCTCGTCGTCGAGCCCACCAAGATGGCCAACGATGCCGTGATCGGCCCCTCCGGGAGCAGCTAAGGGCGTTTGCTTCGAGTACGGGTGCGACGGATTCCGTCGCACCCGTACTCGCGTCCGGCGGGCCTACTCGGCGGCGTCGGCCAGGGCTTCGGCCAGGGCCGGGTGCACCAGCAGGCTCTCGAGGATGTCGGTCACCTTGAGGCCGGCGGTGACGGCCAAGGCGATCACCGAGATGAGCTCGGACGCCCCCCGGCCCACGATCGACCCGCCGAGAACCACCCCGGTGGCGGGATCGGAAACGATCTTCACGAAGCCCCGCGGGTCGCCGTCGATGAGGGCTCGGGCGTTGGCCGCAAACGGCACCTTCGTCACCCGGATCTTCCGTCCGAAGGCGAACGCCTCGGCCTCGGCCAGCCCCACGTCGGCGATCTCCGGCTCGGTGAAGATCGCAGAAGCGGCCTTCTCGTAGTCGAGGTGGCGATGCTGGCGGGTGTGCAGCCCCATGACGTGCTCGGCCACCTTGCGGCCCTGCATGGACGCCACCGACGCCAGCGGCAGCTTGCCCGACAGGTCGCCCGCGGCGTAGATGTGCGCGACGTTCGTCTGGCAGTGGTGATTGACGGGGACGTAGCCGCCCCGATCGAGGTCGACGCCGGCCGCATCGAGCCCGAGCCCCTCGGAGTTGGGCACCAAGCCGATGGCGAGCAAGGCATGCGACCCGCGCACGACGCGCCCGTCGTCGCAGCGCACCACCACGCCCTCGCCCGTCTTGTCGACGCCGACGGCCCGCGCCCCCTTGTAGAGCGACACCCCCGTCGCGAGGAAGTCGTCCTCCAGGGCGGCCGCCACTTCCGGGTCCTTCTGCGGGAGCACCTGCTGACGGCTCACGATCAGGCTCACCTTGGACCCGAACGAGCGGAACATGTGCACGAACTCCACGCCGGTGACGCCCGAGCCGATCACCACCAGGTGCTCGGGCAGCTCCGGCGGCGGATAGGCGTGACGCGTGGTGAGCAGCCGGACGCCGTCCGGCTCGGCCCAGTCGGGGATGCGCGGGCGCGAGCCGGTCGACAACAGCACGGCGTCGGCAGGGAACTGCTCGACGCCGCCGTCGCCCGTCTCCACCGCCACCTCGTGGGGCCCCGTCATCCGAGCCGTGCCCCGGATGACACGGACGCCCTGGCTGGCGAGAAGTTGGGTGTTGGAGCGGCAGAGG
>JAHWLA010000209.1 GCA_019347595.1 Actinomycetota bacterium | reverse complement strand
ACCGCTCCAGCCGTTCCAGCAGCGCGGCGGGCGACACGTCGGCGTCAGGGCGGGCCACGCGCACCAATGCCACCTCCAGCGAGATGCGGGCGTCGAGCGCCTCCTTCATCTCGGCGATGGCCGCGCCCACCTCTTCCATGGCCCGCACCAACCCGGCCGGCCCCAGCCGTCGGGCCTGGTCCTCGACGCGGGCCTTGGCGTCGTCGGGCAGGTCGACCAGCGCGGGGGCCATCGTCACCAGGAAGGCGTTGCGCAGATGCTCGATGAGCTCCTCGGCCAGGCGCCGCGGGTCACGTCCCGCCGCGCATGCCTCGGCCACGGCGACCAGCGCCCGCCCGGCGTTGCGGTCGCACAGCGCCTCGGCCAGCTCCTCGGACGCCGGCGCGTCCTGCTCGACGTCGCCCGCCGCCGCCACCTGGTCGAGCACGGACAGGGCGTCGCGCGCCGAGCCCTTGCCCCGTCGCACCACGAGATCGATGGCCTCGGTGGGGACGCCCAGGGCGGCATCGGCGTTGACGTCGCGGAGCAGGCTCGCCAGCACGTCGCCCGACAGCAGGCGGAACTCGTAGTGCTGGGTGCGGCTGCGGATGGTGGGTAGCACCTTCTGCGGGTCGGTGGTGGCCAGCACGAACACAACGTGGCCGGGCGGCTCCTCCAGCGTCTTGAGGAGCGCGTTCGAGGCCGCCGTGGTGAGCATGTGCACCTCGTCGACGATGTAGACCTTCCACCGCCCCGGCGTGCCCAGCGCGGCGCGCGAGACGAGGTCCTTCATGGCGTCGACGCCGTTGTTGGACGCGGCGTCGAGCTCGTGGACGTCGAGCGAGTGGCCCTGTTGCACCGCCGTGCACGACTCGCATGTCCCGCACGGCTCGCCCTCGGGCTGGTTGGTGCAGGTGAGCGCCTTGGCCCGGATGCGGGCGGTCGACGTCGTGCCGGTGCCCCGGGGGCCGCTGAAGAGGTAGGCGTGGCTGACCCTGGCCTCGCGGACGGCGTTGCGCAGGGCCCGGGTGACGTGGTCCTGGCCCCGGACCTCGTCGAAGCGCTGGGGGCGATACCGGCGGTAGAGCGACTGGAACGTGGGCTCGGCCATCGGCTGCGGAGCCTACCGGGGCCGCCGTCGCTGGGAACCGGGCGGCCTCGGCCGCCGTCGAACGGACGTGCAACGCGTGCTGGTCGTGCTCCTGGTGTGGTCGGCGGTGGTGGTCGGGGGTTCGACGCCGGCGCGGGCGTGCTCGTGCGCCGCCACCGACCCCGTCGACGCCCTGCGGGAGGCCGACGCCGCCTTCGTGGGGACGCTGGTGCGCAAGGACGGACCGACGATCACCGGCGGCGCGTTCAACACCGGCCAGAACGTCGGCTACCACTTCCGGGTCGAGCGCGTCCTCAAGGGTGACCTCCGCGCCGCGGTGACGGTGCGCGCCGCGCTGGACGGTGCCTCGTGCGGGCTGGAGTTCCACGGCGATCTCCGGACCGGGCTGCTGCTGGCCGCCGACGGCGGGCGTTGGCGGTCGTCGCTGTGTGGCCAAGTGGACGCCGATCGGCTGCTCGCGGCGGCGGAGGGTACGGGCCACGCGCCACCCCCCGAGGAGGCGCCGGACACGCACCCCGGCTCGGTGGCGCTCGTCCTCGGCCTGGCGGGCTCGCTCGCGTTGGTGGCCCGGCGCTCGGTGCGACGGTCAGGCTGACTGCGGCACACAGCGCCGTCCGCTGAGAGCTGCTGCCTTCCGGCCCTGACTCGGTTCACGGGACGCTGTTGCGCAGGACCCGACCGCCGCACGGAACGACGGGCCACACCGGGAGGATACCTCGGATACCCTCGGGGCCTCTCGGAGGGATGCGAGAGCGGCCGAATCGGCACGATTGGAAGTCGTGTGAGGGGCAACCCTCCGTGGGTTCAAATCCCACTCCCTCCGCTCACAGCGCCCTCCGGCGCGCCGATGAAACCGTGGAGGCGCTGCGGCGCCGGGAGAGGCGGGTGAGCACATGGTCGACCGGGCGCCGGAGGGGATGCGCAGGTTCACGATGGTGCGGGAGCACGACGCCTCCGGGGTCTCGGGCACGGGCTTGGTGCTGGAGGGCGTGCAGTTCTCCACCGGAGTAGTCGTCATCCACTGGCTGACCCCGCCGCCCCGCGGCTCGATCAGCGTGTTCGACTCGTTCGAGCAGTTCCTGGCTATCCATGTGGCGCCGCATCCCGACAACCACGCGATGCTCGTCTTCGAGGACGGCGAAAAGCTCGTCGACGTCCGCGGCCCGCTCACCGTCTGACGGCGTCCGTTCCTCGGCGGATGTGCCGGACGCGGCCTCCGGCGCCCCAGGCATCGTCGGCCGTCCACGCCTCGCCGTCATTGCGTTCGGCCAAGGCGAGGCACAGGCGATCGGCCAGTGACAGTCCCTCGCCTCGCCGCCAGCGGCGGGCGGCCCACTCGGCATCGTCGACCGTCACCGGCTCCACCTCGATCCCGTAGCTGAGCACCAGCGCTCGGGCCAGGTCCCAGTGGCGCCCGGCGCCGAGCACCTTCTGCGCCACCTCCGACCAGTTGGCGGCGCCACACACCGCACCGCCGTGCAAGCGAGCTTCCACCACGTCGGCGCCCGGCTCGCCTTGCAGAAAGGCGAGCAGCGCCGAGGCGTCGAGGACCGCGGTCACGCCGCGTCTTCGGCGGCGGCGTTCGCACGCCGCTCGGCAAGCAGCTCGGCCACGAGATCGGTGCCTGCCAAGTCGTCGCGAACACGCTGCCGCAGCTGGTCCCTGGTCAACAGCACGAGGCCGCCCGAGGTCTCCAGCATGACGAGGACGGTCCCTTCGGCGATCCCGGTCCGCTCTCGCACCTCGGCAGGCACGACCATGCGGCCCTTGTTTCCCACAATGACCTGGTGCGTCCCACTCATGAGGCAAGCGTACCACTCGGTCCTCAGAGTGGTACGGCAGTGTCACGAGGTGGGGTCAGCGGCGGGCGGCGCCTTGGGGGGGACTGGCTGCGGGGCACGTCGTCGCAGCGGCCGTAGGCGTGGCCCTGCCCCTGCGGCTGCGCCTGTTCGGGCAGGCACGACTCCTCGTCGGCCACCGGCGCCGGTCGGGCCGCCCGCTGCACACGGGCGGCGGGCCGCACCGTGGCCGTCTTGGTGCGGGCGGCGGGACGGGCCTTGGCCGCCTTGGTAGCGACCGGCGTGGGCGAGATCGACGCCGCCTTCCACGCCTCCACCGTCTCGATGACCGGCGTCGTCGTGGTCGTCGTGGTCGTCGTGGTCGGCTCGACGACTACCGGCTCGGTGACTGCGGTGGCCGACTTGGCGAACAACTCGGTGACCCACACCCGGCCGTCGCCGCCGCGGACCACGCCCACGCCGAGGACGGTGAAGTCGCCGAGGATGTTCGCCCGGTGCACGCTCGAACCCATGAGCGCCGAGTGCACCTCGGCGACAGACCCGCCCACGCCCACGTTCTCGGCCACCGACGTCCAGTCGGACACCACCGAGCCGACCGCCGTCGCCGTGTTGCCCGAGTGCGACAGCGTGCCGGAGGCGGCCATCGACGCCGAATGCGATCGGGCGACGTCGGACAGCGCCCCGCTCAGGCTGAGCGGCGGCAACCCCACCGAGGAACGGGCGCCGTTGACCAGGCCGGCCAGGACGGCTTCGTCGTCGGTGACGGCGGTGCCGGGCGACGACAGGGCGAGGAGACCGCCCGCCAGCGCCACCACCACGGCGAGCGGGGCGAACAGACGGGAGCGGATGGACGGACGGGCGTAGGACGACATGGGGGAAGGACCCTCCTTGTTCGCGGCAGCCCGCGGGTTGCTCACGCGGACGCCGAGACCCTACTCGGAGGAAAGGGACAAGTCGCTCAACAGCCGAGCAGCGTGTTGATGGTGTCGCACCGCTTCGGAGGCGGCGACGATGTACCGCCGCCGCCGTTGTTCCCGCCGTTGTTCCCGCCGCCGCCGGACGGCGGCTGCTCCGCGGGCGGGGCCGTCGTGGTGGTCGTCGTCGCCCGAGGCTGGGCGTTGACAGGCGGCGCGCCCGGCGGGCGGAGGTCGAGCGGCCCGCTGCCCTTGTCGATCTGCACGGGCAGGCGGTCCGGGAAGTCGCGGCGCAACTGGTCACGGGCGTAGGCGAAGGCGGACTGCACGCTGTCCGGCGCCCGCCCCTCGATAATCCCCTGCCGGATCATGTACTCGACCATGTAGGAGCGCCCGAACCCGGAATTCTCGTATGCCCGCTCGTTGGCGCCCGCCGCCCCGGTGAGCACGCGGCCCGGCGCCAGCGCCTCGGTGAAGCCGCCGCCGTAGCAGG
>JAHWLA010000208.1 GCA_019347595.1 Actinomycetota bacterium | reverse complement strand
CTCCAAACCCCGGTCTTCGTCGCAGAGCAACTGGCCGAGGGTGCGCCGGGCGTCAGCGAGCGACGACGAAATGGTGCTTCTGCTGACGCCCATGGCGGCACCCACCTGCTCCTCCGTCAGGTCGGCGACGTACTTCAGGACCACTGCCGTCCGCTGTCGCGGTGGCAGTTGCCGAACTGCATCCCACGCCTCCCCTGCCGGTGCAGGCACCTCCCCCACCGGGCGCTGTCGGGCCAGCAGCTCGCGCTCGCGAGCCGCCCGCCGTCCACGCCGACGAAGAAGGTTGAGGGCGACCTTGTAGGTCCACCCGTTGGGGGAGTCCATTTTGCCCACTCGGTCCCACCGGGCGAGAGCACGGGCAAAGGCCTCGTCCGCCGCGTCCTGGGCCACGTGGATGTCTCCTGCGACCAACAGAAGGGAAGCGACCAAGCGCGGGTGCTCACGCTGGTACCACCTTTCGAAGGTGTCCATGGCGTCATCCCCCATCGCCCCGTCTAAGTCACGAGCCTCCCCCGTTTGCCGGGTCATGCGCAAGCATTCTTCGGCCCTCAATACGCAAATCATCCCGGCGAGCGGTCAGCCCAATGGCGTCCAAGTGCGCCAGGAGCGGGACCACGAATTTCCGAGACGTACCAAGGGATTTTCGGATGTGCGAAACCGTGATCCCTGTGGGTGACATTTGCAGCAAACGGGTGACGTGGTTTGTCGCCTGGACGACCGCCGATGCCGCGAACAACCTGCCCTCGCACTCGACAACGAGTCCCCGTCGGACGAGCTCATGCACCTCGCGCCGATTCACGCCCTCGGGGGGCGGCGGGGCGAACGGGGACGCCTCCAAGGCCGCGAGATAGGGGTGGCTCGTCCAGCGGGTGTCGCCGTGGGAGGCGGCCGTCGCCCCCCCCCGCCACCACCACGCTGTCCAGTCGCTGGGCCACGGCGCGACGACGAGCGTCCACGGCGGCCAGGTCGAGGCCGACAGGCCCGGCGGCCTCGACGGCCCCGCGCACGTGGGCCTCGGCCTCGGCCAGCGCCGCGGGGGACACCGCCCAGCGGCCCACGGCCGGCCCGTCGTACGGGGCGTCGCCCGTCAGCCGCGCCAGCAGGGCGAGGTCGACCCATCCGCGTTCGGCGACCACTCGCGCCGTCGACCGCGACGGACGGGCGCGCGCGGCGGGCAGCACCGGCGCCACGTCGAGCACCTCGCCGCCGCCGACGGTCTCGTCCCGACCGCTCTCCCGCAGGACGTAGCGGCCGCGAAGCAGCCGAAACGAAGCTTCCGGCGCGCCGGAGCCTCGCTGTTCGGGCGACTCCTCGGGGCGACGTCGGAAACACGCCCCGGAGGCGTCATGATGGCTGGGTGATGCAACGGGCGACCAGGGCCCTCGTCCTGTTCCTGGTGTGCGCGGCGGCCATGCCGATGGCGGTGGCGTCCACTGTGATGGCGACGTTCCTCTTCGCGCCGCTGCCTGCCACGCTTCCCGACCCGAAGCACAACGCCGCCTCCCGCGGCAGCGTGGTGCTCGACGCCAACGGCGACCAGATCGGGCTGTTCCGCGAGTTCGAGCAGAGCATCCCCTTCGCCCCCGAGGACATCCCCCAGATCCTCAAGGACGCGGTGATCGCCGCCGAGGACCAGAACTTCTACGACCACGGCGGCGTCGACATGCGGAGCACGCTGCGAGCGCTGTGGGCCGACGTGCGCGGCCGCCAGATCCTCCAGGGCGGCTCGACGATCACCCAGCAGTACGTCAAGAACGCGTACACGGGCCAGGAGCGCAGCCTGGTGCGCAAGGTGCGCGAGGTGATCCTGGCCAGCCAGGTCGACCGCCAGAAGTCGAAGGACGAGATCCTCCACCTCTACCTGTCCAACGTGTACCTCGGCAACGGCGCCTACGGCGTGGGCGCGGCGGCCGAGACGTACTTCCGCAAGGCGGTGAACCAGCTCACCGTCTCCGAGGCGGCGATGATCGCGGGCCTCATCCCGGCGCCGAGCCGCTACGAGCCGCGGGGGAACCCCGAGCTGTCCGAGCAGAAGCGGCTCATCGTGCTCCAGAAGCTGGTGGAGCAGGGGCGCATCACCCAGCAGCAGTACGACGAGGCCCTGCCCCAGAAGGTATGGCTCACTACCCAGGGCAAGCCGCCGGGGCCGGTGACGCACGTGCAGCCGCCCAAGGAGGAGAACACCCGGTTCCCGTACTTCGTCGACTACGTCCGCCGCTACCTCGAGGACCGGGTGGGCGCGGGCGAGCTGTTCCGGGGCGGGCTCACTATCCAGACCACGCTCGACCCCGCGCTCCAGACGGAGGCGGAGGAGGCGGTCGCCCGCAGCCTGGCCGGCTCGAGCTCGCCGGTCGACATGTCGCTGGTGTCGGTGGAGCCCCCGACCGGCTACGTCAAGGCGCTCGTCGGCGGGCGCAACTTCGAGGAGTCGAAGGTGAACCTGGCCCTCGGTGGCTGCCCGGTGAAGCCGCGCGACCCCAAGGTGAAGGTCGAGCTGGCGCCGATGTGCTGGGACACGCCGGTGGTCGACGGCGGCGGGCTGGGCAAGCAGCCGGGGTCGGCGTTCAAGCCCTTCGTACTGGCGGCCGCCTACGCCAAGGGGTACTCGCCCAGCAAGGTGTACGCCGCACCGTCGGTGTACCGCATTCCCAACTGCCGGGAGACGGCCGGCAACAAGTGCACGATCTCCAACAGCGAGGGCGGAGGCGGCGGCAGCTCCACCGTGAAGAACGCCACCATCCACTCCATCAACACGGTCTACGCCCAGCTCGCCCGCGACGTCGGGTGCAAGGAGTCGGGCGAGATGGCCAAGAAGCTCGGCGTCACCTCCGCCTTCTACAGTTCCACGTTCCACGGCTGCTCGGGCAACTACGCGCTCGGCGTGATCGACGTGTCGCCGCTCGACATGGCCGCCGCCTACGGCGTGTTCGCCAACCGCGGCATGCGGGCCGCGCCGACGCCCATCCTCATCGTGCGCACCCCGGACGGCACGGTCCTGGAGGACAACACAGCGCCGAACGCCGAGCGGGTGATCGAGGAGGCCGTGGCGGACAACGTCACCGACGCCCTGCGCGGGGCCATCACCGGAGGGACCGGCACCCGGGCCGACATCGGCAGGCCTGCCGCGGGCAAGACCGGCACCGGCCAGAACTACACCAACGCCTGGTTCGTGGGGTACACGCCGACGCTGTCGACCTCGGTGTGGATGGGCCACCGCGACAACCAGAGGACGCCGCTGACGAACATCCGCGGCCCGTACGGGAGGGTGGGCCGCGTGTTCGGCGGCACCATCCCGGCCGACACGTGGCGGCGGTTCATGAGCGCGGCGCTCCGCGACGTGCCCGTCACCGAGTTCTCCGAGCCTGCCCCCATCCGGCCGTTGGCCGACGCCGTCAAGCGGGCGGCGCGCCAGGGGATCGACCCCGGCGGCCGCCGGTCGGCGAGCGACACGGGGACGGGCGGGCCGTACTTCATCGTCCCCCCGGCGCCCACCGTCGACGCGCCCACTACCACCACGACCGAGCCCGACGACGACCCGAAGAAGCCCAAGGGCACCACGACCACGACCACCACGACGACCACCACCACCCCGATCTTCCAGGCCCCCTGACCCCTTCGTGGTTCTGGCACCCGTTTTGCGGCGCAGGCGCCGAAAAACGGGTTGCCAGAACGGGGGTGGGGGGCGCGGGGTTACTGCTGGGGTTGCGGTGCGGGGTTGGTGCGGGGGCCGGCGCCGCCGACGTTGCCCGACGGGCAGCGCAGCACGCGGTCGCATGCGCCGCGAATCGGCACGGAGAAGTACACGCCGTCGCTCTGGAAGCCGAGCGGGGCGAACGTCCGCGACGCCACGCCGAGCACGGCGCCCTCGGAGTTCACCAGCGGGCCGCCCTGGAAGTGCGTGCCCACGGCGGCGTCGCTCTGGATCGCCGACGCCGACACGTCGGCCACGAAGCCCTGGGTCACCGCCGCCCCGGCGGCTCCCAGCCCCGACACCGCGAACACCCGCTCGCCCAGCTTCAGCGGCGGGTTGGCGGGGGCGAAGTCGAGCTTGGGCTGGTTGCCGCGGTTGAGCACGAGCAGGGCGAGGTCGCGTTCGGGCTGCCACGTCCATACCGCCACCCGCACCTCGTCGTCGCCCTTGCGCAGGAACACCTGCGGCCCCGGCGTGAATGTCGCCGCCCGCACGGTGTTGAACGACGCCAGCAGCAGGGTCTGGTCGGCATCGGAGGCGACGGCGAACGCCGAGCCCACCGAGGGCTGGCCCGCCTCGTCGAGGGTGCGCACGAACCACATGGCGCCCTGCACCTTCTTGACGAGCTCCTCCAGCGTCTC
>JAHWLA010000207.1 GCA_019347595.1 Actinomycetota bacterium | reverse complement strand
GAATGCCTCCCGGGCCTCGTCCGACCCCTCGAACCGCCACCGCCCGGCGGCCGCCAGCTCCGACGGGTCGGCCCAGCCGCACGCCACCGCCAGTACCGCCTCGTGGTCGGCGTGCACCGTGGCCTCGGGCTCGCCCGGCCCCACCATGAACTCGGCGCCGTTCTCCAGCACGATGCGCACCGGCGCCTCGTTGGTCCCCGACGCCCGCCACACCACAGCGGCGATGGCGGCCTCCCGGGCGTCGTCGGGGATGGGGACGTCCCGGCCGGTGAGTTGCCCCAGTTCGACGGCGGCGACGTGCAGCCCGGCCATCACGCCCTCGATGCCCATCTCTGTGGTGCCGCCCTCGGCCCGGAACTCGTCGCGCGGCAACTCCCAGCGGTCGTCGGCCCGGTCGGCGAACGTGAGCTCGGCGGCGCCCGCCATGCGGTCGAGCGTGGCCGCCGCCTCCACCCGATCGTCGGGAACGGCCACCTCGCGCTCACCGTCCACCGCTTGGACGTAGAGCCGGCACAGGCGGTCGACCACCCGCCGCACGTCGTCGCTCCACGCTTCCACCGGCAGCGCTCGCAACCACGACGACAGCGCCTGCCGTTGGTGGGTCATCCCTTCGACGTTGTGGGTGGCCGGCATCGACGCGTCCTAGTTGGTGTGGCCTTCCTCGACCTCACCGCCGAGCGCCCGCCACACGTCCTGCACGTTGCCGTACTGCCGGTCGCCGTGCGCGAGTCGACCCAGCTTCTCCATCACCGCATCGGTGGCGTGGTCGCCGTCGGCCGCCTCCAGCAACTCGTCACGGGTGGCGGGCCACTGGGCGGCGGCTACGAAGCGGGCCAGCTCGGCGCGCTCCTCGGCCACGTCCTCGGGCACGCCGATGCCCTGGTCGTCGTGGTCGTCCCAGCGGGCGCCTGCGTCCATCTCCGGCTCGCCCTCGGCGTGGGGTTCGGGCATCCGGCTCTCCTGCGCCCGTGCGCCGCCGCTGCGCCCGTCCACGAGCGACTGGACCTCATGCTCCATGGCGTCGTCGATCCGGGGGCTGTGCTTGTCGGTCGTGCGCTCCATGCCGCCGTTCCTTCCCCGCCGGGCCGTCGGGCATGTCGGGCATCGGGCATGTGCGATGGTGACGGCCGTGCCCAAGGCTCGTGTCGGCGTCGCCCTCCTCCTGCCCCAGCCCGTCGCCACCGAGGTGGACGGGATGCGCCGCGCCCTGGGCGACGGCGCCCTCGGCCGCATCCCGGCCCACATCACCCTGGTCCCGCCCGTCAACGTGCGCCAGGACCGCCTGGAGGACGCCTTCGCCCGCCTGCGTGACGCCGCCGCCGTCACCCGCCCCTTCCGGGTGACCCTGGGCCCGCCCGCCACCTTCCACCCCGTCAACCCGGTCGTCTACCTGGCTGTCGACGGCGAGCTGGGCGCCCTGCACGATCTGCGCGACCGGGTATTCCGGGAGCCGCTGGCCCGTGAGCTCACCTGGCCGTTCGTCCCCCACGTCACCCTCGCCGACGAGCTGGCGCCCGACCGCATCCCGCCTGCCTTGGCCGCCCTGGCCGACTACCGCGTCGACGTGTCGTTCGACCGTGTCCACCTCCTGGAGGAGGGCGAGGGACGGACATGGGCGCCGACCGCCGACGCCCCGTTCTCGGCCCCCGCCGTGGTCGCTCGCGGCGGCCTTCCCCTTGAACTGTCGTTCGCGCAACGGCTCGACCCCACAGCCGCCGCCTGGCTGGACGACCAGTGGCACCGCCTCGACGACGACTTCGGCCCCGGCCGCCTGCCCGTCGCCGTCACCGCCCGCCGGGACGGTCGGCTGGTCGGGGTCGCCGTGGGCTGGGTGGAGCCCGCCGCAGGCATGGCGTACGTGTCGCAGCTCATGGTGGACGCGGGCGAGCGCAGGCAGGGGATCGGCTCGCACCTGCTCGCCGCCTTCGAGTCGTGGGCGGCAGGCCGGGGCGCCGACGCCTTCCGGGTGCGCACGGCGGCGGGCGACCCGGCCGAGCGCTTCTACCGCGAGCGGGGATGGGTGGAGGAGCTCAGACTGCCCGAACACCGCCGCGGCGACGATTTCGTGCAGTTTCGCCGGGGATCGGCCCAATCGGAGTAGCATTGCGGCATGCCGGTCGCCCTGGTAACCGGCGCATCGAGCGGTATAGGCCACACGTTCGCTCGGACGTTGGCCGCCCGGGGGTACGACATAGTCGCGGTCGCCCGCGACAAGCAGCGGTTGGACGCCCTGGCGGTCGATGTGTCGGCGCAACACGGCCGTACTGTCGATGTGCTGCCCGCAGACCTGACAGACGCGGGCCAACTGGCCGTCGTCGAGGACCGGCTGGCGGCCGGTCCGCCCGTCGACCTCCTGGTCAACAATGCCGGTTTCGGCGCCCGCGCCCGCTTCGCCGAGCACGACCCCGACGCCATCGAGGCCGAGATCCGGCTCAACGTGATCGCCCTCACCCGCCTCACCCGGGCGGCCCTGCCGCCCATGCTGGCCCGCCGGTCCGGGGCCGTCGTCCACGTGTCGTCGTTCGCCTCGTTCCAGGCCGCTCCCACCTGGGCCGTCTACACGGCGACCAAGGCCTACGTCACCAGCTTCAGCGAGTCCGTCCACGAGGAGGTGCGGGGCAGCGGCGTGCGCGTCCTCGCCCTCTGCCCCGGCATGACGACCACGGGGTTCCAGGAGCGCAACGCCTTCGACCCCTCTCGGGTGCCTCGCGTGGCCTGGAGCACGCCCGAGGCGGTCGTCGAGGTGGCCTTGCGCGACCTGGAGCGGGGTCGTGCTGTGTCCGTGCCCGGCTTGAGCAACAAGGCCATGGTTGCCCTCTCCCACCTGCTGCCCCGGGCGCTGGCCCGTCGCACGGCCGCCGCCGTCGCCAATCGCCTGTGAATCGGTACGTTCTCCTCAACTGCACCATGTGAGCAGCCGATAGGGGAAGTGGTCCCGCCCTGCGACGGCGGTCCGGGCCGGCTTTCGAGCCGTCTTGGTCTCTCGGGGGGCATGGTGGGCGTTACGCATTTTGACAACTGAGATGAGGAGAGACGGCAGGGGCTCTACCCGGCCGTACCCACTCGAGCGAAGCGGATTGCTGTCTCGTCACTAGCGGACGCGAGGCGAAACCATCAACGCGAAAGGGGGTGCTCTCCTATGAAGAACAAGATCGTCGTTCGCCTCGCCACGATCATCGCCGGCCTGACCGCTCTGCTGCTCGCTGGTGGTGCCGGCTTCACCCGTCCCGGGTGATCATCCGTCCGACTCCAATCCGTTCTTCGGTCGAGAGGGCCACTGCCGCCTTTCCTCATCTCGGTTGCACACGTCGACGACCCCCGACCCGGACCCGAGGCCTTATGCAAGAAGCCGCACACCCGAGCCGAATGCGTTGGCTCGAAGGCGCGTGCATCGGCGGGGCGCTCTTCGTGCTCGCGGTGGCGGGACTCCGGGCGCAGACGTTTCCGGACCCGGTAGCCCTCCTTCTGTTCGGGTCGCTCCTCATCTGGGCCGAGAACGCGGCGGTCGCACTTCCGAATGCCAGGGTGAGCCCCAGCTTCATGGTCGTCATGGCCTCGCTCGCCGCGTTCAACGGCGAGGGGGCGGTCCTCGGCGCCGGGCTGGTCGGCCTTTGCGGCGGGCTGGCGGTCGACTTTCTCCGGCGCCGCAAGTTCAGGGTGGTGGCCTACAACTGCGCCCAGTACGTGATCGCTGCCGCCGCAGCGGCAGCGGTGAGCGAGGTGGTCGCCGGATCGAGTGCGAGCAAGCTCGTCGCCTACGTCGCCGGTGGCGTCGTCTTCGCCGTGGTCAACGTCGCCTTGGTCCTTCCGGCCGCCGCCGCCGACACCGGAGCCAAACTGCGCGCCGTGTGGGCGGACATGGCGCCCACGCTTCCCAACTACCTGGCCTTCGGGCTCCTCGGCATCCTCATCGGCCAGCTCTACGAGCGGGTCGGTCCCATCAGCGTCGTGGTGCTCGTCACCCCACTGGTGGTGGCCCGGTCGGTGTTCGGCGCCTTCCAGCGGTTGCGCCAGGCCTACGGCCGCCTGGAGGTGCTCTACGGGTTCACCGAGAACGTGGGCGGCTCCCTCGACGTCGACGAAGTGGTGCGCACGACGCTGGCGCAGGTGCGCCAGTCGCTGCGCGTCGAGCAGGTGGAGCTCGCCCTCCTGGAAGAGGACGGCACGCTGATCCGCTGCACCATCGCCCCCGGCGCCAACGGCGCCCCGGTGGTGACCCGAGTCGACGAGCCGGTCGCCGAGGACGCGCACGCCCTCGAGCTGTCGATCGTGCGCGAAGCCAAGACGTTCTCGGCCGGCGTCGCCACGGCCGACCCCGAGCTGCAAGCGGTGCTTGCCGCCCGCGGCATGCGCCAGGTGATGGGCGCCCCGCTCACCATCAACGGCCGCATCGCCGGCGCCCTC
>JAHWLA010000206.1 GCA_019347595.1 Actinomycetota bacterium | reverse complement strand
TTGGGCGCCGGGGGGCCGGGCCCGCCCGCGGGCCCGGGGGGCGCCCCCCGGGGCCCCGGCGCCCCGCGGGGCGGCCCCCCCGCCCCGCCCCCAACCCCCGGGGGGGGGGGGGGGGGGGCCCGCGGCGCCCCCGTTCCCGCAAGGTGCGCGGAGTTGCGGCCGCCGGAGGGCCCCAACTCCGCACACTTCGCGTTTTTCGATGATTCGCACCAGCACACTGGACTGTGGGATCACGGTCGTCACCGAACGCATGCCCGACGTGCGTTCGGTGTCGGCCGGGTTCTGGGTCGGCACCGGCTCCCGTGACGAAGCGCCCGCATTGGCGGGCGCGTCGCACTTCTTGGAGCACCTCCTGTTCAAGGGCACGCCGACGCGCTCGGCCCGGCGCATCGCCGAGGACATCGACGCGGTGGGCGGCGACATGAACGCCTTCACCGCCAAGGAGTACACGGCGTTCTACCTCCGCGTGCTCGACGAGAGCCTGGAGCTGGGGCTCGACATCCTCAGCGACATCCTGTGGGACCCGGCCTTCCGACCCGACGAGGTCGACTCCGAGCGCCAGGTCATCCTGGAGGAGATCCTCATGCGGGCCGACGAGCCCGCCGACCTGGTACACGAGGTGTTCGCCGAGGCGTTGTTCCCCGACCACCCGCTGGGCCGCGAGGTGCTGGGCGACGAGGACGTGATCCGCGCGCTGTCGCCGGACGAGATCCGCTCGTTCTGGGCCCATCACTACCGGCCCGACAACATCGTGTTCTCCGCCGCGGGCCGACTCGACCACGACGAGCTGGCGGCGGGCGTCGAGCGCCGGTTCGCGGGGGAGGGGGGCGGCGAGCGGCCGCAGCGCAGTGCCCCCGACGGCGCCGTCGAGCCGGTCACCATCGAGAGAGAGCCGACCGAGCAGGCCCATGTCGTGCTCGGCGTGCGGGCCCTGCACCGCGAGGACGAGCGACGCGACGCGCTGTCGGTGCTCGACCAGGTGCTGGGCGGCGGGCTGTCGTCGCGCCTGTTCCAGTCGATCCGCGAGGACCGCGGGCTCGCCTACTCGGTGTACTCCTACCGCGCCGCCTATCAGGACGCCGGGTCGCTGTGTGCCTACGCGGGCACGTCGGTGGACAACGCCGAGGCAGTGGTCGAGTTGCTGGCCGAGGAGTTCGACCGCCTGGCCGCCGACGGCATCACGCCTCGGGAACTGGAGGTGGCGAAGGGCCATCTCAAGGGCGAGCTGGCGCTGTCGCTGGAGGACTCGGGTGCCCGCATGCACCGGATCGGACGCAGCCAACTGGTGCACGGACGGGTCACCACCGTGGAAGAGCTGTGCGCCCGCATCGACGCCGTGACGCTCGAGCAGGTGGCCGAAGTGTCCGCCGACGTGCTCCGCCGGCCGCGCACGCTGGCCGTCGTCGGGCCGTTCGACGACGACGCCTTCGGCAACGCCCGCGTGGCCTGACCACCTACGCTCCGCCCATGCGCGTTGGTGTGTTCGGAGCCGGGGGGCGTATGGGGTCGGCGGTGTGCCGGGCGGTGCTCGGCGACCCCGACCTGACCCTGGCGGCGGCCGTCGACCCGCACCACGCCGGGCTCGACCTGCGCCAGGTGGCGGGCGTGGACACGGGCGGCCTCCAGATGGCGGCCGATGCACCGGCGTTCGCCGAGGCGGGCGTCGAGGTGGCGGTCGACTTCACGCAGGTGGATGCTGCCCGGGCCAACCTGCGCTGGTGCGCCGACAACGGCGTGCATGCCGTGGTGGGAACCACGGGGTTCACCGACGACGACTTCGCGTGGATGGCCGAGGCGTTCGACGCGTCGTCGGCCAACTGCTTCGTCGCTCCGAACTTCGCCATCGGTGCCGTGCTCATGATGCGCTTCGCCGAACTGGCGGCTCCGTGGTTCGAGACGGGCGAGGTCATCGAGCTGCATCACGACGACAAGCTCGACGCGCCCTCGGGCACCGCCATGCACACGGTGGAGCGGATGGCGGCGGCGTCGGGGGAGTGGGGTGCCGACCCGACCCGTAACGAGGTGGTGCCCGGGGCGCGCGGCGGTGTCGGCCCGGCCGGCATCCACGTGCACTCGGTGCGGCTACGGGGGCTCGTCGCCCACCAGGAGGTGCTGCTGGGCACGACGGGCCAGAGCCTCACCATCCGCCACGACTCCTACGACCGCACCTCGTTCATGCCGGGCGTGCTGCTGGCGGTGAAGGCGGTGGCCGACCGCCCGGGCCTGACGGTCGGCCTCGACGCGTTGTTGCGGTTGTAGCGCACGACGCCCGTGTTTCCGCCTCAGCGGGTGGCGTCGTCCTCGCTTTGCGGCAAACCCTCTTCCAACTGGTCGGCGATCTTGTCGACCGACTCCACGACCTCGCCTTTGCGCCATTTGCTCGACACCTGCCACAGCCCGATCGCGATCGACGCGCCCACGATCCACCACTGGTATTGCTGGATGAACGAGAGCACCTCGTCGAGCGGCTCGGAGAGCACGGCGGCCGATTGGCGGATGATCACCAGCCGGCCGATGGTGCCGGTGATGTTGAGCGCCATGAACGCCGCCGGGCGCATCCCGGTCATCCCGGCCATGGCGCAGATGTAGCCGTTGGGAACGAGCAGCACGATCGGGTACGACGCCTTGCTGAAGAAGCGCTCGAAGGTGTCGACCATGGTGCCGTCCTCGCCCAGCTTCTTGCGCATCCACTCCAGGGCGTTGTCGCCGTAGAAGTAGCCGAGCACGTAGAACAGGGGATCGGTGAGGACGAGGCGCAGGAAGCCCACGACGTAGAACGGCACGGTGTCCACCTGGTTGGACGCCAGTGCCAGGTACCGGTTGCGCGGGTTGATGAACATCTGGAGCAGCGGGTGCTCGTTGATGATGGCCGCGGCGAACCAGTCGCCCAGCGTCCCCGCCACCGTCAACAGGATGATCGGGGCGAGCAGCAGATAGAGCGTCCGGCGACTCGGACGCGGCCTCTCCTCCGGCATGGCCATCCGGGCAGGGTAGGCGACCGGTACGCTCGGCGCGATCCGGGCCCGACGGCGCGAAGGGGGCTTCATGCAGGGCTTGATGCAGGACTATCCGCTCACGTTGCCGCACTTCTTCCGCCGTGCCGAGCGCCTGTTCCCCGACAAGTCCGTCGTCACCGCTACGCCGACCGGTCCCGTCCGCGTCACCTACGGCGAGTGGGCCGCCCGCACCCGCCGGCTGGGCGCCGTCCTCGACACCCTCGGCGTGTCCGGCGACGGGCGGGTGGGCAGCTTCGCCTGGAACACGGCCCGCCACCTCGAGCTGTACTTCGGCGTCCCGTGTACGGGCCGCGTGCTCCACACGCTCAACATCCGGCTGTTCGCCGACCAACTCGTCTATATCGTCAACCACGCCGAGGACGAGGTGATCTTCGCCGACCGCTCGCTCATGGCGTTGTTGGCGCCGCTGCTGTCGCGCTTCGCAACCGTCCGCCACATCGTCGTGATGGACGACGGCAAGGGCGATGTTCCCGACGATCCCCGCATCGTGGACTACGAGGAGTTGGTGGCCGACGCCCCCATGGCCGACTTCCAGGTCACCGATGAGCACCGGGCGGGCTCGATGATGTACACGAGCGGCACCACCGGCAACCCCAAAGGCGTCGTCTACACCCACCGCTCGATGTTCCTCCACACCATGGGCGCCCTCATGGCCGACTCACTGGCGGTGAGCGAGGCCGACACCGTCCTGCCGATCGTGCCCATGTTCCACGCCAACTGCTGGGGCCTCGCCCACGCCTGCGTGGCCGCCGGAGCCGGGCTCGTCATGCCGGGCGCCGACCTGTCGCCGACAGCCATCGTCGATCTCATGGAGAGCGAGCAGGTGACGATGGCGGCGGGCGTGCCGACGATCTGGATGGGGGCGCTGCCGTTGTTGGAGGGGCGCGACCTGCACGCGTTGCAACGGGTGGTGTGCGGCGGGTCCGCCGTGCCGAAGGCGCTCTCCGAGGGTTTCCGTCAGACGATCGGGATCCCCATCACCCAGGCGTGGGGCATGACCGAGACGAGCCCTATTGCCTCGGTGTGCCGGGTGAAGTCGACGCTTCGCGCCCGGCCCGACCACGAACTGGCCGACCTGCGTGCCACCCAAGGCCTCGTCGTGCCCGGCGTCGACTTCCGCGTGGTCGAGCCGGGCACGACCGACGAGCTGCCCTGGGACGGCAAGACGAGCGGCGAGCTCCAGGTCACCGGGCCGTGGATCGCGGCCGACTACTACAACCACCCCGGCTCCCGCGAGTCGTTCGCCCCCGACGGCTGGCTGCGCACGGGCGACGTCGCGGTGGTGGGCCCCGAGGGCTACATCCGCCTGGTCGACCGCACCAAGGACCTGGTGAAGTCGGGCGGGGAGTGGATCAGCTCGGTGGAGCTGGAGAACGAGCTGATGGCGCACCCGGCCGTGGCCGAGGCTGCCGTCA
>JAHWLA010000205.1 GCA_019347595.1 Actinomycetota bacterium | reverse complement strand
CGACGTCCTTCGCAAGGCCGGGTTCCCTGCGGCCACCGTCGACGAGGGCTACGCGGGATGACGACCGGCAGAACGAGAAGGCAACCCGTGAACGCGACTCCGGTGGCGACAGTGCGCGGCGTCGCCGCCGACGAGGCGGTCGAGGACTTCCGCCTGGCGTGCACCTCGCGCGCCCTGGACGAGCGGGAGATGACGCTGCAGAAGCAGTCGAAGGTGTTCTTCCAGATCGCCGGCGCAGGCCACGAGGCGCTGCTGCTCGGCCTCGCCCGGATGCTCCGGCCGGGGTACGACTGGTTCTTCCCGTACTACCGCGACATGGCGCTCATGCTCGGATTGGGGGTGACGCCCGAGGAGATCCTCATGCAGGCCGTCGGGTCGGCGGACGACCCGGCGTCCGGCGGGCGCCAGATGCCGAGCCATTGGGGCCACCGCGCCAAGAACATCGTCACGCAGTCGTCGGCGACCGGCAGCCAATGCATCCCTGCGGTGGGCTGCGCGGAGGCGGCCCGCTACATCGTCCGCACACCGGAGCTTCCCGGTTGCGTCGCGTACAGCGACGAACTCACCTACGTGTCCCTCGGCGAGGGCGCATGCTCGGAAGGCGAGTTCTGGGAATCGCTGAACACGGCATGCAACTTGCAGCTACCGGTTCTGTACGTGGTGGCCGACAACGGGTTCGCGATCTCCGTCCCCGCATCCGACCAGGCCCCCGCGCCCGTGTCGGAGCTCGTCAGCGGTTTCCGGGGGCTCGCCGTGCACCGACTCGACGGGTGCGACTACTTCGACGTCCGTCGTCGGGGGGCCGAAATCGTGGCCCACGTACGAGCCGGTAACGGGCCGGCACTGGTGCACGCCACCGTCACCCGCCCCTATTCCCACTCGGCGGCAGACACCCAGGCGAAGTACCGGTTGGCGGAAGAGCTTGCCGCCGAGCGGGCTCGCGATCCCATCGTGCTGCTGGAGCGGGAGCTTCTCGACGCCGGTGTGCTGACCGCGGCACAAGCAGCCGCCATCCGGGACGAGTCGACCCAGGCCGTCGCCGAGGCGGCCAAACGCGCCCTCGACGCCCGCCGCCCCGACCCCAAGTCCGTCCTCGAACACGTCTACTCGCTGCCGTTCGTCGCTCCCCCGCCCGACACGTACGAAGGCGGCGAGGACGTCGCCTTCGGCGAAGCGGTGACCCGCACGCTGGCGGAATGCATGGCGGGCGACGAGCGCATCCGGGTGTTCGGTGAGGACGTGGCCGATGCCCCCGAGGCCATCCTCGCCGACGTGGAGGGCAAGGGCGGCGTGTTCGGCACGACGCGCGGCCTCCAGAAGGCCTTCGGCGCGGCTCGCTGCTACAACACCCCGCTGGCCGAGGCCAACATCGTCGGTCGCGCCGTCGGGCAGGCCGTCCGCGGCCTGCGGCCCGCTCCCGAGATCCAGTTCTTCGACTACGTCTGGCCCGCCATGCAGCAGCTCAAGACCGAGGCCGCCACCATCCGGTGGCGATCGAACGGCGCGTTCACGTGCCCCACGGTCGTCCGCATCCCGATCGGCGGCTATCTGACCGGCGGCGCCATCTGGCACTCGCAGTGCGGCGAGTCGATCTTCGCCCACGTCCCCGGCCTGCTGGTGGCGTTCCCCTCCCGCGCTCGCGATGCCGCGGGCCTGCTGCGCACCGCGTTCACATGCGAGGACCCGGTGCTCTTTCTCGAGCACAAGCACCTGCTCCGCCAGCCGTACGCACGCGACCCGTTCCCGCCGGTCGGGCACCTCCTTCCGTTCGGCCGCGGTGAGGTGCGGCGACCCGGCGACCGGCTGACGATCGTCACGTGGGGCGCCACGGTGCAGCGATCGCTGGAGGCGGCAGCCCGCCTGTCGGCCGCCGGCGACGGCGAGGTCGAGGTGGTCGACCTCCGAACGATCGTCCCGTGGGACCGGGAGTTGGTCGCCGAGCGGGTGCGGTGGACGGGGAAGCTCCTCGTCGTGCACGAAGACGTGCTCACGGGAGGGTTCGGCGCCGAAGTGGCGGCGTGGGTCGGCGAGCATTGCTTCGCCGATCTGGATGCGCCCGTGCGGCGAGTGGCCGCACTCGACTGCCACGTGGCGTACGAGCCGACACTCGAGCGGGCGATCCTCCCCCAGGTGAACGACATCGAGGAGGCGGCGCGCGAGCTCCTGCGTTACTGACGCAACCGGCCGCCGCGGCTCGGTAACCACCAGGAGCGCGCTATTCGACAGCCGCCCGTCCGTGGCCGCCCGGCTGCTACCCGGGGAACTCGCCGACGCGGTCGACCAGCTCGTCGTCGCACGGGCGTTGACGCCGAAGGAACGAGGCCGGGGATATGCCGGCGCTCAGCGCCAGCGCCACCAGCACGCGCGCCTTCGCCCCGTCGAGCCCGTCGGCGAACAGGACACCCGCTCGCAGGAGGTCGCGCTCGCTTCCCGGAAAGTCGTACGTCGCCCGGAAGAGCGGCCCATTCGCGGTCCGCGTCGTGACGACGACCGGGAGCCGCGACGCCAGCACGGCAAGCCGCGCGCCCGCCGCCGGATGCCAGTGGCCGCCGCCGAAGGCCTCGTAGACGACGCCCCGGTACCCGGCCGCCTCGACATGTTCCGCCCAGGCGGCGTCGTCGCCGATGGCCGCCGTGACCAGCGCGACGGCCGGAACCGGCGCGCAGGCGGCGATCCGAGGCCAAGCGGTCGCCGGTCGGTTGAGCAGCACAAGGGCGCCCTCTGCGACCCTGCCGACGAGTCCGGCCGACCCGGAGCTGAACGCGGAGACACTGGCGGAATCCAACTTGCGGGCGCGGCCCGCCGAATGCACCTCGTCGGCGAGCACAACCGTCACGCCGATGTCCGCAGGAACCGTGGCGGCGACCGTCCACGCGGCCAGGACATTGGCGTCGGCGTCGGAACCGGGGGCGTCCGGCGCACGCATCGAACCCGTGACCACCACCGGTCCTCGGACTTGGAGCTCGAGGGAGAAGGCGACCTCCTCGAGCGTGTCCGTGCCCGTCGCCACGACCACGCCTCGGTCGGCGTCGAGGTGCTCCTGGACGATGGCGGCGAGCTCGACGCAGTCGTCGAGCGTCAGGTGTGGGCTCGGGACGGGGTGGGGACGAAAGTCGGCCGTAGCCACGAACGCGGCGCCCCGAGCGATCGCTCCTGCGCGTCGAGCGGGGGCTACGAGACCGTCTTTCTGCGCCCCCATGGCGATGGTGCCGCCCACGGCGACCAGGGCGACCGGCCGGGTGTCGTTCACGGTCTTGATACTTTAATACCACCGCCTGATATCTTTCGGGGATGGGAAACGAGCCGCATGCGCGGAGCACCGCCACACCGGAGGCGTTGGCGCGCTTCATGGCGACAGGATGGGCGGAGCCCGCACCGCGGCCGCGACGCATTGCCTCGTCGGCACCCTGGTGTGCCGCCCGCCGGCGAAATCTGGCGGCGTGGTTCCCTGAAGACTGGCTCGTCGTCCCCACGGGACGACCGAAGACCCGGGCCGGCGACACCGAGTACCCCTTTCGGCCCGGGAGCGACTTCGCCTGGCTGACGTCGTACCACGAGCCGTGCGCGGTCGTGGTCCTCGCCCCCGGCGACGAAGGCCACCACGCCACGCTTTTCATGCCGCGCCCCGTAGACCGTACGACGCCCCGCTTCTTTACGGACAGCCGGTCCGGCGAACTGTGGGTCGGCTCCCGTCCCGGGCTCGACGAGGTTGCGGCCACCCACGGCATCGCGACCGCGCCGCTCGACGAGCTGCCCGCCTATCTGAAGGAAGCGCCACCGAGCTCACTGCGATGCCTGACGGGCGTCGATGCGCCGGTCGACGCCACAGTGTCCGAGCTGCGAACCGACATGGAGGACGGTGGGGCCCGTGACGACGCGCTCCGCCGAACGCTTGCGCACCTGCGGCTCGTCAAGGACGAGTACGAGATAGCGAGCATCAGGCAGGCGGTCGACGCAACGGTCCGCGGCTTCGAGGACATCGCCGAGGAGCTCCGCGCCGGGCGGGCCACCTCGGAGCGATGGATCGAGGGGACCTTCCGACGGCGGGCGCGGTCGGAGGGCGCCGACGTCGCCTACAGCGTGATTGTGGGGGCAGGCGCGCACGCGTGCACGCTGCACTGGGCTCGCAACGACGGTCGCCTGCGTCCCGGAGAGCTCGTGCTCATCGATGCCGGCGTCGAGAGCGCGCACCTCTACGCCGCCGACGTGACCCGGACGCTGCCGGTTTCCGGCCGCTTCGACCCGACACAGCGCGAGGTGTACGAGGCGGTGTGGCACGCACAGCAGGCTGCGCTGCACGCCTGCCGACCCGGCAACGACTTCATGGCGCCCCACCGTGCAGCAACGACAACCCTTGCCGCGTGGCTCGCCGACAGAGGACTGCCGCTCGTACCGCCCGACGAGGCGGCCGAGGACACTTCGAGCTTCTCCAAGCGCTTCACGCTGCACGGGACGAGCCACATGCTCGGCCTCGACGTGCACGACTGCGCTG
>JAHWLA010000027.1 GCA_019347595.1 Actinomycetota bacterium | reverse complement strand
CGCTTCGCAGTCGGCATCGACGGCGACATCGCACTGCACCGATGTCGCCCGGGGCAGATCGCCCCCAAGTTGCTCCAGGCGATCGAGCCGTCGGGCGGCGAGCACGACCGTCGCACCGGCGGCGTGCAGCACTCGGGCGAACCGGGCCCCGAGCCCGCTGGACGCCCCGGTGACGACGGCGACGCGGCCGTCGAGGCGGAACAGGGCGAGGGGGTCGTCGGTCTGCGGCACGGCGGCGAACTCTACGATCACGCCCTCATGGCGAGCACCTTGTCGTTGACCGCGGACGAGGCCCGTCGGCTCTTCCTGCGGGCCCAAGGCGTGCTCGGCGCGCCGGACCGACGCGCCGGTGTCCCGGGCGTCCTGCGATCGCTCGGCGCCGTGCAGCTCGACACCATCTCCGTGCTCGCCCGTTCGCACGAGCTCGTCCCCTACGCCCGGCTGGGCGCGGTGGGGCGAGCCGCCGTGGAGTCGGCCTACTGGGGCAGCCCGCCGCAGGCGTTCGAGTACTGGGCGCACGCGGCGTCGGTGTTGCCGATGGAGGACTGGCCGTGGTTCGCCGCCCGACGACGGCGCCACCGCGGGTGGGACTGGGGAGCACGACAGCCGTCGGACGTCGCGGTCAAGGCGGTGCTCGACCGCCTGGCGGACGGCCCGTGCACGGCCACCGAGCTCGGCGGGGCCAAGCGCGGCGGCCCGTGGTGGGACTGGTCGGAAGCGAAGATCGGCGTCGAGCGGCTGCTGGCCTCCGGCGACGTCGTGTGCGTCGAGCGCCGCGGGTGGAAGCGCGTCTACGACCTGCCCGAGCGGGTCGTCCCCGCCCACCTGCTCGCCGCCGAGCCGAGCGACCAGGAGTGCGCCGTCGAGCTGGTGCGGCGGGCGGCGACACATCTCGGCGTGGCCACGGTGCGCGACCTCGCCGACTACTACCGACTGCGCGTCGACTTTGTGGAGGGCGCGTTGGTCGACGCAGGGTTGGCGCCGGTCATCGTGGCGGGCTGGGACGCATCGGCGTGGGCCGACCCGGCTGCGCTCGCCGAGGCGCCGCGCGGCCGTCATCGGACGACGCTGCTCTCGCCGTTCGACTCGCTGATATGGGACCGGGCGCGCACCCTGCGCATGTTCCGCTTCGAGCACAAGCTGGAGGCGTACGTCCCCAAGCCACTGCGCAAGCACGGGTACTTCACCATGCCGTTGCTGGCAGGCGGCCGCCTGGTGGGCCGCGTCGACCCCGCTCGCCAAGGGCAGACGCTGGTGGCGCGGCAGGTGTCGTTGCGGCCGTCTGCCGTCGGCGCCATGGCGGGCGCGCTGCGCGAAGCAGCGGGCTGGGTGGGGTGCGACGCCGTCGCTGTCGAGCGGGTCATGCCCGAGGCGCTGGCCGCACCGCTGCGGGCCGCCGTCGCCTGACTACACGCCGAGGCGCAGCTGCTCGGCGGCGTGCGCCGCGTCGGGCTCCTTCGGTGCCGTGTCGCCGACGCCGAGCATCTCGCGCACGAAGCGGCTCCGGGTAGGCGACGCCGTCAGCCCCCCTGCTCGACGGACGAGGTCGCGCACCGTTGTCGACAGCGCCTCCTGGTCCTTCTTGGGGAGATAGGCCCGCCGGTAGCGGCGCTCGTACTCGTCGACCAGCTCGGGGCGCTGCTCGGCGAGGCGGACCATGAAGTGCTCGCGCACGCCGGGACGGAGGTGGAGGGCAAGCGGTGTCAGCGACACGGCGCCCGCGTCGACACAGGCGGCGACCACGTCGCGAAGTTGGTCGGGGCTGTCGGAGATGCCCGGCAGGATCGGAGCGATGAGGACGCCGCACGGGATGCCCGCCTGGTTGAGCTTGCGCACCGCCTCGACGCGACGGCGCGGGTGGGGCGTGCCGGGCTCGGTGGCCTTCCACACCGTCTCGTCGAGCGTGCCGATGGAGAAGTTCACCCGGACGCTCGTGCGTCGGGCGGCGGTGGTGAGCACGTCGAGGTCGCGCAGGATCAGCGTCGACTTGGTGAGGATGGAGAACTCGTTGCCCGCCTCGCCCAGCCCGCGGACGATGCCGCGGGTGAGGTGGTACTTCCCCTCGCAGCGCTGGTACGGGTCGGTGTTGGTCCCCATGGCGATGTGATGGCCGCGCCACTTGGGGGAGCGCAGCTCGGCCCGCAGCCGCTCGACGGCGTTGACCTTGACGACGATCTTGGAGTCGAAGTCGTCGCCGATGTCGAGGCCCAGGTACTCGTGGGTCGGCCGGGCGAAGCAGTACGTGCAGGCGTGGCTGCACCCGCGGTAGGCGTTGATGGTGTAGCGGAACGGCATGCGCGAGGCGGCGGGCACCTCGTTGACGATTCGCCGGGCGTTGACATGGAGGAACTCCAGCCCGCGGAACTCGCCTGTGCCGACGTGGCGCTCGACCAGCTCCTCGTCGGAGAAGAAGGTGCCCTGGGGGGACGACTCGTCAGCCAGCTTCCACCGCAACGGCGTGTCGGACGGCACAGTCCCCAGTGTATACGAACGTGTGTTCGTACGAGAAGGGGCTACGCGGGGGAGACGGGCTCGTCGTCGTCCGTCCACGCCGTCACCATGGCGGCCACCGCACGCGACACCAGCGCGACGAACTCCTCGTCGCGCTCGGGCGTGCCCTCTTCCAGCCAGTGGACGACGGCATCGACCAGCCAGGAGACAATCGCCTGGGCCGCCCACCGGCGGCGGCGACGGTCGCGGCGGATGACGCGTTCGACGAGCATGGCGTCGGCGACCTCGACGGCCTTGGCCCGGAAGCGTTCCGCGTGCTCGGCGAACTGCGGCTCACGGGCGGCATGGCGCCACAACAGGACGAAGGCGTCGCGGTCTTCACGGGCGACGGTCAGGAAGGTCCGCACACCGACCGCTCGCGGCGGCTGCCGTTCGAGCCCGGCCACGAACTCCTCGGCCAGGCGGCTCGACACCTGGGCCAGAACCGCTTCGTAGAGCTCCTCCTTCGAGGCGAAGTGGCGGTAGACGATCAGCTTGGTGATGCCTGCCGCCGTGGCCACGTCGTCCATCGAGGTGGCGGCGAAGCCTTCGTGGGCGAAGGCTGTGGCCGCGCCATGGAGGATGGCAGCGCGGCGCTCGGCCTTCGGTAGCAGTCGGCGGGAGGACGTGCCCACGGTCACGTTGCCGAGTGTATACGCTTGAGTATACACTTCCTCACATGACCAGCCTCCCGACGGAGTGGACGCGGGACGAGTTGCTGGAGAGCCTTCCGGTCGTCGAGCCGCTCGTCGCCGGTGGCGTGCACTGCCACGGCGGCTTCGACGAGGCGGGGCGGTACGTCTCGCCTCGGACTCGCAACCGGTGGACGGCGATCGAGGCGTGGCAGCAATCGCATGCCGAGCAGTTCGGCCGGCCGCTGCTCGACATCCCGCTGGAGTCGTGGCCCGAGGCCTATCCCAACGTGGCGCAGGCCACGTTCCTGGTGGGCGCCGGCGTCTCCGAGCCGATCATCTCGTCGTTGACCCGGATCGGGACGGTGGAGGGGTTCGGCGCCATGATCCGCTACTCGCTGATCCCCGACTTCCAGGCGTGCTTCGAGGAGGACGTGCGGGGAACGGCGCTCACGCACCTCGACAACGGGCTGTTCGAGGCCCACGCCCGTGACGAGGCGGGCTACGGCGCCGAGGGCGGCCACAAGCAGATGTGGTTCGCGGCACGAGACATCGCCTTCGAGCATCCCGTCACCGAAGACCAGACCGAGGTCATGCTCCAGCGCATGGGTATCACGACGGCCGGTGGGGGCCGCGGGCCGATGCTCCCGGAGCCGATGTTCGATGACATCGACCCCAACCTCGAACAGCTCATCGCCCGCATGGCGAGCCTGTTGCTCATCGAGATCAGCGCCCACCACATCTTCGCCTGGGCCGAGGAGGTGCTCGCCGACCCCGAGCTGGTGGCGGGCGACGGCGAGGCCGCCCGGTTGGTGTCGTACATCCGCGCCGACGAAGCACCTCATGTCGCCTACCTCAAGACCGTGCTCACCGAGATGCGCGACCGCGCTTTCGTCACCACGTCGGGCGGCACCCGTCCCGGCGAGGAGGTCGTGGGCACGCTGTGGGAGCGGGCCAAGGGCGAGTCGCTCGGCATCCGGCGGCAGCAGAACCTCGCCCTGGCCGTGCGCGAGGTCGAGCATGCGGTCAGCGGGAACCCGCGGCGCGACGACCTGCTGGAGGAGTTCCACTCGCTGGGGTCGATCCGGCCGACGGCCTCGGGGGAATGGGTGTCGGTCGCGCCTGCCGGCTACTGAGCCGCCTCGTGGTCGAACAGCTCGAGCACCCGCTCGGCCGGGCGGGCGATCACGGCACGCTCGCCCCGGATGACGATGGGGCGCTCGATCAGGATCGGGTGCTGTGTCATGGCGTCGAGCAGCCGGTCGCGGTCGACGTCCTCCGCACCCAGGCCGAGCTCCTTGTAGACCGCCTCCCCCGTGCGCATCATCTGCCGGGGGTCGTCGATGCGGAGGAGGGCCATGACCCGCTCCAGGTCGGCTCGCGACGGTGTCTGCTCGAGGTAGCGGACGTAGTCGGCGTCGACGCCGCGCTCGTTGAGGATCGCCTGGGTGGTGCGGCACTTGGAGCATGCGGAATTGAAGTAGACGGTCGTCTCCATGGGCGGCGAGCCTAGGGCGGTGAGCGTCACGACAACCCGCTCGACCGGCGCTCGCTTCCCGCTCCTGTGCGCGGCCACGCTCTTCGAGTTCACCGCCCTCGGGATCTACCTCGCTGCCCTGCCCCTGTTCGTGACGCGAGAGCTCGGCGGGTCGCGCTCGGCGGTCGGCATCGCCATCGGCGGGTTCTCGTTGACGGCCGTGCTGCTGCGGCCGTCGACCGGGCGGGGCATCGACCGACGGGGTCGGCGGCCGTTCCTCGCCGCCGCACCCGCCATCCTGGTGGTGACGTCGATCGGATTCGTGTTCGTCGACGCCGTGCCGGGCGCGGTGGCGTTGCGGCTCCTCCAAGGCGTGGCGGGCGCTTGCTTCTACACGGCGGCGGCAACGGTGGCCACCGACCTGGCGCCCGAGGGGCGCCGAGCGGAGTACCTGGCTCGCTTCAGCCTGTTCCTCTACGGCGGGCTGGCCATCGGTCCTGCGCTCGGCGAGGCGGTCGTCGCGGGCGCCGGCTACGAGTGGACGTGGGTGGTCGCCGCAGCCGCCGCCCTCGTCTCGCTGGGGTTCGCGCTGGCGCTGCCCGAGACGCGCCCCGCCCCAGCCTCGGCCATCGGCGTGCCGGGCAGCGCCCTCGTCGGCGCTCCGGCAACGCGGGCAGCGGCCGGGCCACGGCGCTCGCCGGTGGGCCGGTTCCTGCACCCGGCCGCCGTTGCCCCCGGCGTCGTCATCATGACGGCCGCCACGGGCTACGCCGGGATCACCGGGTTCATGGCGCTCTACGCCCGGCAGATCGGCATGGGCAGTTCCGGCCCGCTCTACGCCACCTTCGCGGTGACGGTGCTCGTTGTGCGCCTCTTCGCCGGTCGGCTGGCCGACCGACACGGGCGTGTCGTCGTCGCCCTGCCCGGCATGGGGATGGGCGCGGCGGCCATGGCCCTCCTCGCGCTCGAGCCGTCGGCCGCGCTCGCCTTCGTCGGCGTGGCCGGTTTCGGCGCCGGGTTCTCGCTGGTGTTCCCGGCCCTCATCGCGCTGACTGTCGACCGAGCGCCCGAGACCGAGCGCGGCGCCGCGGTCGGGTCGTTCACCGCCTTCTTCGACATCGGTACGACGGTGGGCAGCTACACCATCGGTGCGATGGCAGACCGCTTCGGCTTCGGCGGTGGCTACGGGGTCCCCGCCGCCTTGTGCGTGGCGGGCATGGTCATTCTCACCCGGCTCGGGCGCCGCGTCCGCGACGAAGCCGCCGCCATCGCCGACGAAGCACCGCTGCCGGAACCGTCGGGCGCGTAAGCGCCGGACCGCCACGGCGTCCACGGCGGGACTTCAGCGCGCGACCGCGCCTGCCGACCAGGTTGGTATGGACGTGGCTGTTGCCGTTGCATTGGTGGTGATCACCGTGGCCGGGCTGGCGTCCGTCGGTGCCTCGCCGCGCGGTCACGACCGCGCCCGCGCTGACCGCACGCTCGGTGCCCGGAGCGGGATTCGAACCCGCACGGCCCTCATCAGGCCGGGGGGGTTTAAGCCCCCTGTGTCTGCCGTTCCACCACCCGGGCTCGATGGTCCGCGGACCAGGGTAAACGGAAAACACACGTTTCTGAACACCAGCGTTCGCAGACGTCACCCGTGCGTCATCGCATCCTCCTCTCCGCTATGCCGCCATGGCCTCGGGCAGGACCGCGGCGCGTAGCGCCAGTCGCCAGCCCTCAGCCTCACGGCCGTGCAAGCCATTGGCGGCCACCACCCCGTCGATCATGTCGCCGAGGACGGCGTCGACCGGGCGACCCCGAACCTGCACGCTGACCATGAATCCGCCGCCGTGGAGCCGTCGGATCGTGCGCCGGGCGCCCGCCACCCGGGGCGGGCTCGAGAACGACGGCAACTCGAGCCCGTGACGACGCACCTCCGCCGCCAGCACCCTGGCCACGGCGCTGAAGGAGATGGAGGACGCATGCACGAGGCCCATTGTGACGAGAGGGTGTGACAAAGAAGCCGAGAGCGACAAGGCTGGGGCCATGAGCGATCAGTTCGGCACGCGGCCCGGCGGGGAGCAAGGGGGAGCGACGGGGGGCGGACACGACGACGACCGGCCCGTCGACGAGGCGTTCGAGACCGGAGGCGATGCGGTCGTCCCCGCAGGCACGTTCGACGACGACGCCTTCGACGACGACGCCCTCGACGGCGAGGACAGCAGTGAACTTCCCGGCGGGCTGGCGCCGCTTTCGCCCGTGCCGGGCTGGGTCGGCGCCGCCTCCGCGGCCGGCCTGGCCCTCGTCGCCGTCCAGGCCCTCGTCATCCTGGGGACGATCAGCCAGGGGCTGGCCGTCGAGCGCTTCGAGGGCGACCTCTTCCACAAGATCGGGGTCGCCGTCCTCAGCAACGTGGGAAGCGCCAACGGATTGATGATCGTGGTGGGCGCGGTCGTGGCGGCGCTCCCCGCCATCCTCGGCGCCCGGCAGGAGGACCTGCACACACGTCGCCAAGCCCTCGCCTTCGGGCTCGGCGCCCTCGTCGCCATCCTCCTCGTGATCGCCACCCCGATCGCCGTGCGAGCCCGCATCTTCGTCATCGACGCAGGCGGCCAGACAGTCGATGCGCTGGCCCGTCGGGTGCTGGCGACCTACGTCGCGGGCACGCTCGGCACCGCCCTGGTGGCGCTCGGCACCTGCCTGGGATTGGCGCGGTACAGCAAGACTGTCTCACCCCGTCCGTAACATCGTCGGCGTGGAGGACCTCCCTCTGACGCCGACCCAAAGCCGAGTGATTGAGGAGCTGATGGCGCGCCGCCGGCCACGCCCGACGTTCCCCGACACGCTGGCCGATCGGCTGCGGTCGATGTTGGAGGAAGGGCTGTCGGAGGCGGCGGCGCGGGTGGGGCCCGACGGGGTGTCCGTCCGCAAGGCCGACCTCTCGCAGGTCCACGCGTGCGAGGCGCATCTCCTCGCAGAATCGTCGTCGCCCTTCGGGTGGAACGCCCGCAACGCTCGGGGGACGGTGGCCCACAAGGCAATCGAGCTGTCGGTCAACCTGCGGCCGTGCCCGCCGCCCGCGGAGTTGGTCGCCCTCGCCATCGACCGCCTCGTCGAGGACGACTGGGACTGGGGCCCCGGTCGATGGCTCTCCGAGGCCCCACCCACGGAGGCGGCGGAGCTGCGGGCGTACGCCGCCGACGTGGTGCACAAGTTCCAGGACGAGTTCCCGCCGCTGAAGCACGCGTGGCGGCCTCGTCTCGAATCGTCGCTCTCGGCCGTGCTCTGCGGCGGGAGAGTGACCCTCAAGGGCAAGGTCGACCTCGCGCTCGGCCAGGCGACGGGGACCGAAGCCAAAGTCCTGATCGTCGACTTCAAGACCGGCCAACCCGCGGCCGTTCATGCAGACGACCTGCGGTACTACGCGTTGCTGGAGACGCTCCGAGTCGGGGTCCCGCCCTTTCGGGTGGCGAGCTGGTACCTCGACTCTGGGCACCATCAACTCGAAGACGTCGACGAAGGCGTGCTGGAGGCCGCGGCCCGGCGCGTGATCGGCGGCGTGGTGAAGCTGATCGAGCTGCGGGTAGACGGGCGGGCCGCCCGCCTACAGCCCGGTCCGACGTGTGGCTATTGCGTCAGCCGCGCCGAGTGCACCGGCGCGGCGGCGTGGGCCGAGCAGCGAGCGGAGGCGGGGGTGATGTGATCGACGCCTGATATCCGACAACGCGCCTGCGTCGCCGATCACCGGGCCGCACTCGCGGCCGGGCCGGGGCATGGCCTGCCGATGCTCGGCGTGGGATGACACGGCGCCGAGAGGGGACGGCATCGGCCACGCCCACCGGGAAACGGTCTGCGGGCGACGCTCTAGGATCGCCGGCGATGGGGGTTGAGAAGCCGACGCCGACGCCGACACCGGCCACGACGCCGGACGCCACGCGAGGAGGCGAGCTCGTCCCGCTGCGGCGCCCGCGCGCGACGGCCGCCGACCCACGGCTGTCCGACGTGGACGAGTGGGGCCGGTCCGAGCACATGCGAGAACTCGCCCGCCAGCTCTACGACCCGATCTACCGCCACTGGTTCCGGGTGGAGTGGGACGGACTGGAGAAGATCCCGCGTCATGGCGGCGCGCTGATCGTGGCCAACCACGCCGGGGCCATTCCCTCGGACGCGCCCGTGATCATGCACGGTGTCGAGCAGGAGCTCGGTCGCCCCGTGTACGGGCTGGCCGACCACTGGTTCAAAACGGTCCCCGTGGTCGGCACCATGTGGTCGCGCACGGGCGGCGTGGCGGCCCACCCCGAAAACGCCTACCGGCTGCTGCGCGAGCAGCAGCAGTTGGTGCTCGTCTTCCCCGAGGGAGGCAAGGGCCCGGCCAAGACGTACGACGAGCGCTACCGGCTGCGCCGCTTCGGGCGGGGCGGGTTCGTGGAAATGGCGATGCGCGCGGGCGTGCCGATCGTGCCCATCGCCGTGGTGGGCGCCGAGGAATCCATGCCGATCCTCTTCCGGGTACCGTCGCTGGCGAAGATCCTCGGCGTGCCCTACATGCCGGTCACTGCCAACCACCTGGCGTTCGGGCCGCTTCTCGGCACGGTGCTCTACTTTCCGGCCAAGTTTCGGCTGAAGGTGCTCGACCCCGTCTCCTTCGACGTCGCTCCCGACCAGGAGCGGTACTCCAAGAGCCGGGTCATAGACGAGGCGGAGGACATACGAGTGAAGCTCCAGGCCACGCTCTACGAGATGCTGGCAGCCCGCAAGAGCGTGTGGTTCGGCTGATGGGCGCGCGCGTCCTCGTCACCGGGCTGGGCACGTTCTGGGGCGGGCGGGTGGCCCAGACTCTCGAAGCCGACCCCACAGTCGAAGTGATCGTGGGGCTCGACCGCGAGGCGCCGAAGATCCCGCTGGAGCGCACCGAGTTCGTCAAGGCCGACCAGAGCTACTCGATCCTCAGCCGCATCGTGAAGGCGACGCAGGTCGACACCATCGTCCACACCTTCCTCGTCGTCGACTCCACCCGGATGAGCGGGCGGACGCTGCACGAGATCAACGTCATCGGGACGATGAACCTGCTGGCCGCGGCGGGGGCCGCCGACAGCTCCGTGCGCAAGATCGTGGTGAAGTCGTCCGCACTCGTCTACGGGTCGTCGCACCAGGACCCGGTGTGGTTCCGTGAGGAGACGCCACGGTCGCAGTCCCCCCGGACGCGGGTCGAGCGGTCGCTGTGCGAGGTCGAGGGCTACCTGAGCGACTTCGCCGAGGACAACCCCCACGTGAGCGTCACGCTGCTCCGCTTTGCCAATGTGCTGGGCACCGACATCGTGACGCCGCTGACGAAGGCCCTCGATCTGCCGGCCGTCCCCTTCATCTTCGGCTACGACCCCTTGCTCCAGTTCGTGGAGGAGGACGACGTGGTGCGCTCCATCGAGTTCACCCTGCGCCACGACGTACCCGGCATCTTCAACGTGGCAGGCGACGGGCGGCTGCCCTGGAGCGAGGTGGCGGCTATCTGCAACAAGCCGCAGGTCCCGCTCCCGCCTGTGCTCACCAACTGGGCGGTGGCGCCGTTCAGCCGACTGGGCATCATCGACCTCCCACCCGAGACCGTGGCGCTGCTCCGGTACGGCCGCGGCATCGACAACCGCCGTCTGAAACAAGCGGGATTCGACTACGGCTACACGGCCGCAGGCGCCGTCGAGAGCTTCGCCCGGGCGCAACGCCTGCGCCGCACGGTGGGCGACAGTCGACCGGCGTACACCTACGATGCCGACGTGGAGGCGTTCTTCCGTCACTCCCCTGCGGTGGTGCGACAGCCCGAATGAGCAGCGCGCACATCGACATCCGCCGGGCAGGCGACGACGGCGTGGCGGTCGTCACCCTCGACGACCCCACCCGCCGCAATGCCCTCACCCTCCCGCTGGTGGCCGAGCTGACCGCTGCGTTCGACAGCCTGGAGGCCGACGGCGAAACCGGCGCCGTCGTGGTGACCGGCGCACCACCTGCCTTCTGCGCGGGTGCCGACCTGGGCGAGCTCGGCGGCTCTCGCCAGGAGGGCCTGCGCGCCATCTACGAGGGCTTTCTCCGCATCGCCCGCTCGCCACTGCCCACGGTGGCCGCGGTGAACGGCCCGGCCGTGGGTGCGGGCATGAACCTGGCGCTGTGCTGCGACGTCCGCATGGCGGGTCGGTCGGCCCGCTTCGATACCCGATTCCTCCAGCTCGGCATCCACCCCGGTGGCGGCCACACCTGGATGCTCCACCATGCCGTCGGCCCGCAGGCGGCGGCAGCCATGGTGCTCTTCGGCGAGGTCCTCGACGGCCAGGCGGCTGTCGACCGCGGGCTGGCGTGGCGCTGCGTGGACGACCACGCCTTGCTCGACGAGGCGCGACAGCTCGCCTCGCAAGCGGCGTCGGCGCCACCGGAGCTCGCCCGACGGGCCAAGACGACGCTGAGGGCGGTGGCCGCCCTCGAAACCCACGACGAGGCCGTCGACCTGGAGTTGACCGCCCAGGTGTGGTCGATGGACCAGCCCTTCTTCGCCGAGCGGTTGGCGGCCCTGCGGGCCAAGGTCCAGCGCCGCGCCGCGGAGGACGGCGGCTAGCGCCAACACCCGACGGGCGGCGCAAGCGCCGCTACAACCACTCCTTCACCAGCTCGTCGAAGCGCTCGGCCCACTCCTCGACCGTCATCCCGTAGCGGATGTGGTCCTCCCACACGCCGTTGATCTGCAGGAAGCGCTGGGCCACGCCCTCCTCCCGGATGCCGAGCTTCTCCACCACCCGCCGGCTGGCCCGGTTGCGGGGGATGATGCCGATCTCCACCCGGTGCAGCCGCAACTCCTCGAAGGCGAAACGCAGCACCGCCACCAGCGCCTCGGGCACGTAGCCGTGCCCCGCCTGGGCCTCGTCCACCCAATACCCGACCGTGCAGCTCTGCATGGCGCCCCGCTGCACGCTGGACACGTTGATCTCGCCCGCGAAGCGCCCGTCGACGAAGATGCCGAACCCGTAGGCCGTCCCCAGTTGCCGCTCACGCTCGCGGGCGCCGCAGCGGGCGGCGAACGCCCGCGGGTCCTCCACCACGTCCGGCGCCCCGGGCGACGGCGCCGGCTCCCACCGGGTGAGCCAGTCGTTGCAGCGGCGGCGCACCTCCTGCCACTCGGCGAAGTCGTCGGAAACGAGCGGCCGCAAGCGGATGCGGCGCCCGTCGAGCTCCGCCGGCAGCGTGCGGATCACCGGGCCGCCCGGACCGCTTCGATCGTCGCCGGGTCGTCGAGCGACGACAGGTCGCCCGGGTCCTTCCCGATGGCGACTGCTCGCACCGCCCGTCGGAGCACCTTGGCACTACGCGTCTTCGGCAGCGACGCGCAGAACTTCACCGCCGACGGCTTGAACGACTTGCCCAGGTTGTCCGTCACCACCGCCACCAGCTCGGCTCGGAGCGCCTCGGTCTCCTCCGTCCCCGGCGCCAGGACGACGTACGCCCACAGCGCCTCGCCCTTCAGCTCGTCGGGAACCCCGATGGCGGCCGCCTCCAGCACCGCCGGGTGCGACACCAGCGCGGATTCGACCTCCGCCGGCCCCAGTCGCTTGCCCGCCAGCTTGATGGTGTCGTCGCTGCGGCCGTGGAGGAACCAGTAGCCGTCGTCGTCGACCGACGCCCAGTCACCGTGTACCCAGACGTCGGGCCAGCGGCTCCAATACGTCTCGATGTACCGCTCGGGGTCCTGGTAGAGGCCTCGCGTCATACCGGGCCATGGAGCCGTGCACACCAACTCGCCGACCGCCTCGCGCACCGGCTTGCCATCGTCGTCGAACACGTCGACGGCCATGCCCAGCGACGGCGATCCCAACGACATGGGCTTGAGCGGCGTTACCGGGTGCACCGACAGGAAGCACGCCCCCACCTCGGTGCCGCCCGAGAAGTTGACGACCGGGCACCGTTCCCCGCCGACGACGGAGAAGAACCAGCGCCACGGGCCCTCGTTCCACGGCTCGCCCGTCGACCCCAGGATGCGCAGCGACGACACGTCGCGCGCCTTCACGGGCCCGTCGCCGTGCGGCATCAGAGAGCGCACCAACGTCGGGCTGATCCCCAGGATGGTCACCCGGTGCCGCTCGATGAACGCCCACAGCCGGTCGGCTTCGGGCCAGTCGGGAGCGCCTTCGTAGAGCGCCAACGTGGCGCCGTTCGACAACGCCCCGGTGATCTCCCACGGCCCCATGATCCAGCCGATGTCGGTGAACCAGAACAGGACGTCGTCGGCGGTGCAGTCCGTCTGGAACGCCGCCTCCTCGGCCACTTTCACCAGCCAACCACCGTGCACGTGCACCGACCCCTTGGGGCGGCCCGTGGTTCCCGACGTGTAGGCGATGAACAACGGGTGCTCGCTGTCGACATCCTCGAACACCCGAGGCTCGACGCCCTCGACCGGCGTCGGCCACGGCAGCCCGCTGCCGACGCCGCGCCCCAACCGCGGGACGACCACCAGCGTCTCGACCGTCGGCGACTGCGCCACCGCCTGCTCGGCGATGGCGAGCATGTCGGTCGCCTTGCCCCGCCGATACGAGCCGTCCGCCGTGATCAAGGCGCGTGCCGAGCCGTCGTTCAACCGGCTGGCCACCGCCTCGACCCCGTAGCCGCTGAACAACGGCAGGAACACCGCCCCCATCTTGGCCACGGCGAGCACGGCGGCCACCGTCTCGGGGAGCATGGGCATGAACACGCCGACGCGGTCGCCGACGCCGATCCCCCGCTCCTCCAGCAGCGCGCACAGGGCGTCGACCTGGGCGCCCAGCTCGCCGTAGGTCCAGTCGCGCACGTCGCCGTCCTCGCCTTCCCACACGACGGCCCGACGCGACGCCGGGTGGCGCAAGCAGGCCTGGGCGAAGTTCAACCGCCCGCCTGTGAACCACGTCGCCCACGGGATGCCCTTGCTGACGTCGAGCACCCGATCCCAACGGCGCGTGAAGGGCAGCCCGAGGAAGTCGACCACCGCGGCCCAGAACCACTCCGGCTCGTCGACCGAGCGCCGCGACAGTTCCTCGAACGTGGCGATGCCGTGCGCCGCCATGAAGCGGCCGACGTTGGTCGACGCCGGATCGGACGGGAACCAGACGGGCTCGGTCATCGGCCCAACACCTCCTCGAGCGCCCCCAACAACAACGTGACGTTGCGCGTGCGCGCCGTGTGACCCATGCACCCCACGCGCCACACCTTCCCGGCCACCGGCCCGAGACCGCCCCCGACCTCGATGCCGTAGTCGACCAGGAGCGTCCGCCGCACCGCGGCCTCGTCGATCCCGTCGGGGACCCACACCGACGTGAGCTGCGGCAGGCGATTTCCCTCGCGGGCGAACAGCCGGAACCCCAGCTTCTCCAACCCCGCCTGCAACGCCTCGCCGCACGCCTGGTGCCGCGCCCATGCCTCCTCCAAGCCCTCGTCGAGGACGGCCCCCAACCCGGCGTGCAGCGACAGCACCATGGAGATCGGCGCCGTGTGGTGGTACGTCCGCGCCTGCCCGCCCGTCGTGTACTTCCCGATCATGCCGAGGTCGAGGTACCAGGACTGGGGACGTTCCACTCGCCGCTCCCTGGCCCGGTCGCTCATGGTGAGCGGTGCCAAGCCGGGCGCTACGCCGAGGCACTTCTGCGTGGCGGCGTACGCGATGTCGATGCCCCAGCCGTCGATATCGACCTCGATGCCGGCCAGCGACGTCACGCAGTCGACGAGCAGCAGCGCGTCGCCCTTCCCTGCGCCCACCGCGGCGATCTCGTTGCGCACGCCGGTCGACGTCTCGGCGTGCACCAGCGCGATGACGGCGGGCGACGGGTGCGCGGCCAACACCGCCTCCGGTTCCAACGGCTCGCCCCACGGCGCGTCCACCCGCACCACCTCGGCGCCGCAGCGCGAGGCCACGTCGCACATGCGCTCCCCGAACACGCCGTTGACCCCGATCACCACGACGTCGCCGGGATGCACGACGTTGACGAATGCCGCCTCCATGCCCGCCGAGCCCGTCCCGCTGATCGGCAGGGTGAGCTCGTTGCCGGTGCGGAACACCGTCCGCAGCCGCGCGCACGTCTCGTCGAGCACGGCCAGGAACTCGGGATCGAGGTGGCCGAGCATGGGACGACCGAGGGCGGCCACCGCCTCGGGATAGGGGTTGCACGGGCCGGGGCCCATCAGCACGCGGTCGGTGGTCGGCACGACGTGCACTCTAAGGACCTGCGCCGATAGGCGCAGGTCCCAATGGGTACAGCGCCCGGTTTCGGCAGCGGAGCTGCCGAACGAGCTTCTGGCGCGCTGCGACCGCACCTTCCGCGCCAGTCCTGAATCGCCCGGCTCGGCGGCTCACCGGCGACCCGAACGTCGAGGTGCTTCAAAGCTGCGACGCCACCAGCCCGTCGAGGATGTCGGCCTCCGACACCAGGCAGGCGTCGAAGTCGAAGTGGCGCATTACCGCCACGAGCACAGCGGCGCCTCCCACGATGACTTCGGCCCGGTCGCGCTCCAGCCCCGGATTCCACACCCGATCGGCCAACGGTTCGGTGGCCAGCGTGCGGAACACGTCCTCCGCCGCCGCCCGCGTCAGCACGAAGTGGTGGATGCGGTCGCGGTCGTACTCGGGCAACCCGATCTCCACGGCCGCCATCGTCGCCACCGTGCCCGCCAACCCCACAAACCGGCGCACTTCCTTGACGGCCGGCACCTCACGGGCCACGTCCTCCAGGTGGACATGCACCACCGAGATCGCCTGCGACAGCTCCTCGGGGGTCGGGGGGTCGGAGTGGAGGAACTTCTCGGTGACCCGCACACATCCCACGTCCACCGACACCACGCCGTCCGGCTCGGTGGTACCCACCACGAACTCCGTCGACCCGCCGCCGATGTCGCACACGAGGAACGGTCCGTCGGCCGGGTCGAGCTCGGCCGTCGCCCCCAGGAACGACAGGCGCCCTTCCTCGGCGCCGGGCAACAACTCGGGACGGGCGCCCACGATGTCCTCGGCCGCGTCGAAGAAGTCGTTGCGGTTGTCGGCATCGCGAGCGGCCGACGTCGCCGTGATCCGCACCTTGTCGACGCCCAGGCGGTCCATCACGCGGCGGTACTCTCGAAGCACGGCGACGGTGCGGTCGATGGCCTGCGGCGCCAACCGGCCGGTGGCATCGACGCCCTCCCCGAGGCGGGTGATGCGCATGAGCCGTTCGAGCGAGTGCGTACCGTCGCTCACCAGCAGGCGCGTCGAGTTCGTCCCGCAGTCGACGGCCGCGACGTTCACTCGTCCTCCAGCCGCTGCGCGACCCACCGCCCCACGGGGTCGTCGCCACCGGCCAGGTGGTAGGCGTAGTGCGCGTGCAGGCACTTGACGCCCTGCCTCGTCCCGCCCACGCCGCCGGAGGGGCGGGGCCCGCCGTGGGATGCAGGCAGCGAGGCGTCGCGCTCGGCGGCATACCGGTCGTGGGCCGCCTGGAGCTCGTGGGGGTCGACCGCGGCCTCGGCCTCCCGGACGCCGCCCGCCGCCTCCAACCGGCTGACGGCCTCGCGCGCGGACTCGCCGACCAGCCAGTAGAGCGTCGGCATCGGCGTGGCGTCGGCCAGCAGCGGGTTGTTGCGGATGACAACGGGGTCGCCGGCCTCGTTGCGCACCACCACGTCGTAGCCGCCTCGGGGTTGGCGGCCGAGAAGCGAGACGATCCGTCCGTGCTCGTCGCTCACCGGCGCTTGCGGCGGCGCCGGGTGAAGACCCACAGCACGAAGAGGACGGCGCCGACCGCCGGGCCGAACCGCTTGGCCATCGAACCGCCCGCGGCATCGAGCAGATCGACGGGGACGGCGGGCTTCGACTCGATGCGTCGGACCTCGTCGCCCGGTGCAGGCGTCGGCGAATCGGCGGCCGAGGAGCCGTTCGACGACGGCGTCTCCGCTCGCTCCTCGACGACCACGGCGGCGACCTCGGGTTCCGGCGCAGGGGCCGCCGCCGACCATGCGGGTTCGGGCGAGGACGTCGGCTCGCGCGCCGGCTCGCCGGGAGCGGCCGGCGTGGCGTCGTCGGCCCCCGCCACCAGCACGTCGCGTTCGAGGGACTCCACGAACTGGTCGAGCAGCTTGGCGCTCACGTCGCTGAGCACGCCACGGCCGAACTGCGCCACCTTGCCGGTGACGGCCAGATCGGTGACCACGGTGACCCTCGTGCCGTCGCCGTCCTCGGCCAACGTGGCCGTGATGGTGGCGTTGGCGTTGCCCGCCCCACGAGTGTCGCGGCCCTCGGCCCGCAGCACGGCGCGCCGCCCGGCGGCGTCGAGTTCCACGAAGCTCGCCTTGCCCTTGTACTGCGCGGTGATAGGCCCGACCTTGACCTTGACGACGCCGCGGTACTCGTCGCCCTGGATCTCCTGGAGTTCGGCGCCCGGCATGCACGGCGCGATGCGCTCCACGTCGGTCAGCACGTCCCATGCCCGCGCCACGGGTACCCCGACGCGGAATTCGTTGGTCAGTTCCATCGGC
>JAHWLA010000204.1 GCA_019347595.1 Actinomycetota bacterium | reverse complement strand
ACCACGGGGCTCAACGTGCTCGTCGCCGCCCTGCGCCGCATGCGGGTCTACGGCGGTGACCTGACGCTGAGCGCGCCCACCGCCGCCACCCGCAAGCTCCTCGCCATCACCGGCCTCGACCGCGCCTTCACCGTCACCCGCGTCTGACGCGGCCTGCGGGCTACGAGTAGTAGCGGTAGACCACCTGGGCCACGCAGGAGGGCTTGTCCTTGCCCTCGACCTCGACGGCGACGTCGATCGCCACCTGGGCGCCGCCGGGGATGTCTTCGACCGACGCCATGGTGGCGCCCACCCGCACCTTGCTCCCGACGGGGACGGGCGAGGGGAAGCGCAGCTTGTTGATGCCGTAGTTCACGCCCATGGCGATGCCGTCGACACGCATGACGGCGCCCAGCAGCCGGGGGATGATCGCCAGCGTGAGGTAGCCGTGGGCGATGGGGCCGCCGAACGGGCTCTCCTTGGCCGCCCGTTCCGGGTCGACGTGGATCCACTGGTGGTCGCCGGTGGCGTCGGCGAAGAGGTTGACCTGCTCCTGGGTGACCTCGAACCAGTCGGAGTAGCCGAGGTGCTGCCCCACCAGTTCCTTGACGCCGTCGATGCCCTGCACAGTCGTAGTCACGGCAGCCGAAGGTAGTGCGACGCGGCTACTTGAACCAGATGCGCTGGTACTCGCGGCTCTGCGGGTGCAGCAGCAGGGCGACGAGGGCCACCTGGAACATGAGCCCGATGAGGTCGCCGCCGAGGACCCCGGCGATGCCGTTGCGCGCCACGTTGAGCAGGAACGGGAGGATCGCCATGGCGATGCCGAGCCCGTAGCCCCACTTGAGCTCGTTGGAGATGCCGAAGCCGGCCGCCACCGACCCGGCGATGAGGGCGATCCCGAACAACGACGCCAGGCCGCCGTAGAGCACGATGAAGACGGCGTCGATGTAGAGCAGGAAGACGGCGATCTGCAAGGTCTGGGGCTGCGAGGTGTTCATCCACCGGCGGGATTCCATGGCGTCAGTCTGCCTGCCGCAACGTGACCGGTGACGCGACCGTCGCCGACGCCCGCAACTGGCCGCAGGCGGCGTCGATGTCGGTGCCGCGGTTGCGGCGGACGGTGGCGTTGACGCCGAGGCCGGTCAGGGTCTCGCGGAAGGCTCGCACCCGTTCCGGGGGCGTTCCCCGGGTGAGGTAGCCGGGCGTGGGGTTGAGGGGGATGAGGTTGACGTGGGCGCCCAGCGGCCGGGCCAGCGCGGCCAGCCGACGGGCGTCGGCCGGGCGGTCGTTCACGCCGTCGATGAGCGCCCACTCGAACGACAGGCGCCTCCCCTTGGCGTCGAGGTAGTCGTGGCAGGCGGCCACCAAGGCGGCGAGCGGGTAGCGGCGGTTGATGGGGACGAGTTCGTCGCGCAGCGTGTCGTCGGCGGCGTGGAGCGACACCGCCAGGTTCACGGGGAGGTCCTCGCCCGCCAGGCGGCGGATGCCGGGGACGATGCCGACGGTCGAGATCGTCAGGTGGCGGGCGGAGATCCCGACGTCGTCGTGGAGGCGGCGTACGGCCTCCCACACGCGGTCGTAGTTGGCGAGGGGCTCGCCCATCCCCATGAACACGACGTTGCTGACGCGGCGGGGCCGGGCGGTGCGGATCGCCCTCGCCACCTGCTCGACGATCTCGCCGGTCGACAGGTTGCGCTCGAAGCCCGCTTGGCCGGTGGCGCAGAACCCGCATGCCATGGCGCAGCCGGCCTGCGTGGACACGCACACCGTCGAGCGGCCGTCGCGGTAGTGCATGAGGACCGTTTCGACCCGGGTGCCGTCGTGCAGCGACCACAGCCACTTCACGGTGTCACCCGCGTCCGACACCGACTCCAGCTCGGGGTGCAGCGAGGGGGCGAGCTCGGGTTCGGTGGCGAGGCGGGCGCGGAGGGCAGCGGGGAGGTCGGTGAGGTCGGCCGGGTCGGCGACGCGCCGGTACAGCCCGTCCCACACCTGGCGGACGCGGAAGGCGGGCTCGCCGGCGAGGAGCCGGGCGAGGTCGTCGGGGGTGAGGTCGTAGCGGCCGGCCACGTCGTCCAGGGTAGGCACTCGGGGTAGGGTCCGAACCATGGCGCGACGGGCCTCGCAGCACGAGCCGATGCACGAGCACCACCACCGCAAGGTCCAGGGCGGTGCCGCCCGTGCTGCCGTGTTCGGGATCAGCGACGGGCTGGTGTCGAACGTGGCGTTGATCCTGGGTGTGGCGGGCGCCAGTCCGTCCGCGGGAATCGTGCGCCTGGCCGGGCTGTCGGGACTGGTGGCGGGCGCCTTTTCCATGGCGTCGGGCGAGTACGTCTCCATGCGGGCCCAGACGGAACTGCTCGAACGGGAGTTGGAGATCGAGCGGGTGGAGATCGCCCGGCGGCCCGAGAACGAGCGACGGGAGTTGGTGCAGATCTACCGCAGCCGCGGCATCGACGCCGAGCTGGCCGAGGACCTGGCGACCGAGATGCACCGCACGCCGCAGTTGGCGCTGGAGACGCATGCCCGCGAGGAACTCGGCATCGATCCCGACGAACTCGGGTCGCCCGTGGCGGCGGCCGCGTGGTCGTTCGGCGCCTTCGCCACGGGGGCCGTGCTGCCGCTGCTTCCGTGGTTCTTCACCACGGGGACGGCCGCAGTGGCGGCGTCGGTGGTCATCGGCGCGGTGGCCGCCGTGCTCGTCGGCGTGGCCTTGGCCTGGGTGACCGATCGGCCTGCGGTGCGCCCCGCCGCCCGGCAGTTGCTGTTTGCCTCGGCGTCGGCGGCGGTGGCGTTCCTCGTCGGAAGCGCCGTGGGCGTGGGCACGGGCGTCGGCTAGCCGCTCACGCCGCCGTGACGGCGGTCAGGGCGTGATGTCGCCGACGTAGGCCCTGTCGACGTGGTCGACCTCGAAGCCCATGTCCTTGTAGAGGTGCACGGCGGGGGCGTTGGCGGCGTCGACATAGAGCATTCCGACCGTCAGGCCCTGGCCCGCCAGGTGGTCGAGGCCGGCGAGGACGAGGCGGCGGCCCAGGCCCCGGCCCTGGAAGTCGGGGTCGGTGGCGATCACGTAGATCTCGCCGAGAGGCGGGTGGTGGTCGGCGTGCACCTTGGTCCAGCAGAAGCCGGCCAGGCGGCCGTCCACCTCGTGGAGCAGGAAGCCCTGCGGGTCGAACCAGGGCTCGCGCTCGCGGGCCTCGAGGATTGCCCGGTCCCACCCGCCCTGCTCGGGGTGCCAGTGGAAAGCGCGGTTGTTGACCTCCAGCCACGCCGCCTCGTCCTGGCTGACCACGAACGGCCGGACGTCGAGGTCGTAGGGCTCGCCGACGGGAAGCGGGCGGCGCATCTGATAGAGGTCCCGGCCGCGTAACAGGCCGGCTGACCGGGCCAGCTCGTCGTCGGCGTCCGTGGGGCGGTTGACCCACAGGTGGGTGTGCCCGCCGCCTTCCTGGCGAACGACGTCGACGGCCGCCTGCACCAGCGCGGCGTCGGCATGGCCGCCGTAGGCGAGCGCCCAGCCGTTGCGGCCCCGGTTGACCTGGGCGAAGGCGACGGGGCGGCCGTCGCCGTGTTCGTCGTCCCAGGCGAGCACGGTGGCGTAGGCCTGGGCGGTGTCGTCCTTCTCGGCAGCGTCGAGGAGCGGCGACAGGGCGGCCACATCGCCCTCGTCGAGTTGCCGCTTGACCTCTGTCCGACGCACGAGTGGCAGGGTAGTGGTCGTCATGGCGAAGCCCCGCACCCCGAAGGGACGGGCGCGCGAGACGGCTCGACGGTTGGCCGAGGAGTACCCGGGGACCGCGACAGGTCTGTGCGCGCTGCGTCACGAGTCGCCCTACCAACTGCTCGTCGCCACCGTGCTGTCGGCGCAGACGACCGACGAGCGGGTCAATTCGGTGACGCCCGCGCTGTTCGCCCGCTACCCCACGCCCGCCGACCTGGCCGCCGCCGACCCCGAGGACGTGGAGAAACTCATCTTCCCCACGGGGTTCTATCGAGCCAAGGCCCGCTCGATCATGGGGCTGGCCGCCGCCCTGGAGTTGCGCTTCGGTGGTGAGGTGCCGACACGGCGGGAGGACCTGGTCACCTTGCCGGGCGTGGGGCGCAAGACGGCGAACGTGGTGCGCAGCGTGGCCTTCGGGCTGTCGGGTTTGCCGGTGGACACCCACGTGGGACGGTTGAGCCGGCGGCTGGCGTTGACGACGGAGGACGACCCGGTGAAGGCCGAGCTGGCCTTGAACGAGCTGGTGCCCGCGGCGGAGCGGGGCGTGTTCTCGCTGCGGCTGATCCTGCACGGGCGCAAGGTGTGCATCGCTCGCAAGCCGCGGTGCGAGGACTGCGTCCTCAACGACTTCTGCCCCTCCTCATTGGTGTGACCCCGCTGACTTCGCAGTAATCCGTGCGTACACCCGCACTACTGCAAAATCAGTGAAGTTGTGTCGCACTAGTGCGCCCTATGCGGTGCACTACTGCGAAATCAGCGCGATGCCGAGGCGGGCGGCGGCGGTCTCGTACTCGGCGA
>JAHWLA010000203.1 GCA_019347595.1 Actinomycetota bacterium | reverse complement strand
GCCGGCTACGTGGTCGAGAAGCAGGGCAGCGGCGGCCGGTGGAGCGAGCTGGCCGCCACCACCAAGACCAGCGTCACCGACCCCTCGACCGCCGACACAGGCGGCACCCACACCTACCGCGTGCGGGCCCTGCGCCGCTCGGCCGCCCCCGACCGGCTCAACCAGTCCGACGCCACGTCCACCAGCGCCAAGGTCCCCGCCCCGCCTGTGACCACCACGACGGCCCCGGCCCGCGGCATCGACGGCGGGGAGGACGGCGAGGACGGGGAGACCGACGGCGGCGAGACGGGCCGCGGCGAGCCGGGCACGGGCACGCGGACAGGGTCGACCGGCGGCGGCGCCACCACCCGAGGCGGGTCGAGCTCGAGCGGCGGCTCCGGTCCCCGCCTGTCCGCATCCGGCAAGGTCAGCCTGTCCGACTTCCAGGCGCTGTTGGCCGACGCCGACCGGCAGGGCAGGGGCGGCCTCGCAGGCGACCCCGGCGAGGACGACGGCACCTACGACCCCACACTTCCCTTCGGTGGCCGTACCCGCGGCGGCGACGCCGAGGCGCAGGGCGACGACGGCAGCGGCGACGACGACGGCGCCGTCATCGAGCTCGGCGAGGAGCGCACCGCCAACGAGTATTCGCTGGCCCTGTTGGCGGGCGGCCTCCTGGCCACCGTGCTGGCCATGATCGTTCTCTGGGTCCGCAGCGAGGTCAACCGGGCCGAGAAGCTGGAGCCGCTCACCCCCGACGACCGCCCTCCGGTGAGCGCCGCGGCCCGCTTCGGCTTCCGCGACATCACGGACGACGAGTTCGACGCCGCCGTGGCGCCGGAGGAGCCGCCAGCACCGTCCGCAAGAACGCGACGGCGCCGTCCTTCTCCAGTGGCTCATTGAGGTTGCCGCACTTCGGCGACTGCACGCACGACGGGCACCCGGCGGCGCACGGGCAGCGCTCGATGGCCTCCAAGGTGGCGGCCAGGTGCCGCTCGGCGGCGGCGAAGCCGAGCTCGGCAATGCCTGCGCCGCCGGGGTAGCCGTCGTAGATCACGATCGTCGGCAGGCCGGTGTCGACCTGGAACGCCGTCGACACGCCGCCTACGTCCCAGCGGTCGCAGATCGTGAACAGCGGAAGCATCCCGATGCCCGCGTGCTCGGCGGCGTGCAGCGTCCCCGGCACCGAGGCGGGCACCACGCCGGCGTCGACCAGCACGGCCTCCTCCACCGTGTACCAGAAAGCGCGCGTGCGCAGCGTCGAGGGCGGCAGGTCGAGGTTCTCGTCGCCGAGCACCTCGCCGGTGCGCAAGTCCTTGCGCCGGTAGCCGGTTACCCACTCGGTCACCTCCACGTCGCCGACCGCCAACCGCGCCCGGCCCACGGTGGTGGCGTCGTCCTCGGCGAGGATGCGGATGTCGGTGTCGGTGCGGGCCTGGGTGATCTCGGACGGATCGATGGCGACGACCCAGGCCGTGCGGTCGGCCAGGTCGAGCGAGTCGACGCGGTAGTGCTGCCCCTGGTGCAGGTACACGGCGCCGGGGTGCACCGACGTGAAGGCGCGGGCCCGGTCGACGGTACCGATGAGGTTCCCGTCGGCCGCCACGATGCGGTACTCCTCGTTCGACCCGGTGCGCAGGCCCACCAACCCGGCCGGTCGTTCGGGCCGGGCGTAGACGGCGCGGCCGTTGCGGAGCCGCAGCACGTCGTCGCGCACCAGCCGGGTCACCCCCTCGTCGAGGTCGTCGCCCCAGTACGCGTCGTCGGCCGCCGTCAGCGGCAGCTCGAAGGCGGCGCACGCCAGGTGGGGGTCGAGCACGAACGGGTTGGACGGGTTGATCACGGCGGGCTCGGGGGAGCGGGTGAACAGCTCGGTGGGGTGGTCGGCGAACCACTGGTCCAAGGCGTCCTCACCGGCCACCAGGACCGCCAACGAGCGCTGCTGCGCCCGGCCCGCCCGCCCGGCCTGTTGCCACATCGACGCGATAGTCCCCGGGAAGCCGTTGAGGATGCAGGCGTCGAGGCCGCCGACGTCGATGCCGAGCTCCAGGGCGTTGGTGGCGGCGACGCCCCGCAGGTCACCGCCGAAGAGCTGTTTTTCGATCTCGCGCCGCTCCGACGCCAGGTAGCCGCCGCGGTACGGACGGACCGTGGACGCCAACCTGTCCGGCAGTGACGACCGGGCCGACGCCGCCACCAGCTCGGCGCCCTTGCGGCTGCGCGTGAACGCGATGGCGCGGAAGTCGTTCTCCACCAGGGACGCCAGGACGCGCGCCGTCTCCTTGTTCGACGACTCCCGCGCCCCGCTCTCCTCGTCGACCAAGGGCGGCCGCCACACGGCGAACAGCCGCTCGCCACGGGGCGAGCCGTCGTCGGTGACCTCGGCCACGTCGATCCCCGACAGCGCCGAGGCCAGCTCGCCGGGCTTGCCGATGGTGGCCGAGCCGAACACGAACGTCGGCGACGAGCCGTAGTGCGCGCACAGCCGCCGCAGCCGGCGCAGCACATGGGCCACGTGGGTGCCGAAGACGCCGCGCAGCGTGTGGAGCTCGTCGAGCACGACGTAGCGCAGACGCATAAGGAACGTGGCCCAGCGGGCGTGCGCCGGGAGAATCCCGATGTGGAGCATGTCGGGGTTGGTGAGCACGACGTTGGCGTAGCGGCGCACCCAGCGGCGCTGCTCGTCGGGCGTGTCGCCGTCGTAGACGGCGGGCGCCAGCCCGGGCGTGTCCCATGCCGCCATGGCGCGGAGCTGGTCCTGGGCCAGCGCCTTGGTGGGGTAGATCAGCAGCGCCGTCGACCGCCCCTCGGCCACCGCCTCGGCGATCGGGAGCTGGTAGCAGAGCGACTTGCCCGACGCCGTGCCCGTCGCCACCGCCACCGACCGCCCGCGCCGGGCCAGGTCGACGGCCGCCGCCTGGTGCACCCACAACCCGCCCTCGGGCAGACGGGCCGCCACCGCCTCGGCCGTCGGAATCTCGGGGGTTGCCGTTCGGGCCGGACGGGCAGGGATGCGCTCGAGGTGCACGAGCCGGCCGTCGGCGCCGAGCGCCTGCACCAGCTCCGCCAGGTCGTGCATGTGCCGACCCTACGGTGGGCACGGTAGGTTTGCAGCCGATCGCCGCCGGATGAGCGCGACCGGCACCGACGAGGAGGAACCCAGAGGATGGATCTCGGTCTCGATGTCGAACCGGACCGCAACGGGTACACGGTCTTGGCCGTCCGTGGCGAGGTCGACGTCTACACGGCGCCCCGGCTCCGGGAGAAGATCGTGGAGCTGGTGAGCGAGGGCAAGTACAAGATCGTCGTCGACCTCGAAGGCGTCGACTTCCTCGACTCCACCGGGCTCGGCGTCCTGGTGGGCGGGCTCAAGCGGCTCCGCAGCCACGACGGCGACCTGACCCTCGTGTGCACCCAGCACCGCATCCTCAAGGTGTTCGAGATCACGGGGCTCACCAAGGTGTTCTCCATCCACGACTCTGTCGACGCTGCCGTCGCGGCCTGATCGAATCCCCGTGGACGACACGCTCGACGGACCGGAGGGGATCATCGAGCTGGAGATCCCGGCGCGGCCGGAATTCGTGGGGCTGGCCCGACTGGTCGTGTCCTCGCTGGCGTCGACCCGGCGGGCGCTGGAGGACGACCGCATCGACGACCTGAAGCTGGCCGTCTCCGAGGCGTGCACCAACGCTATCGAGGCTCACGTCGAAGTCGACGTCGACGAGCGGGTTGTCGTCCGCTGGCGCGACGACGAGGACCGCTTGGAGGTGTTGGTCGAGGACCGCGGCCGCGGGTTCGACCCCGACACGCTCCCCGAGCACCCGCCCGTCACCGACCCCGAGCGGCTCAACTTCGAGCGCGGGCTCGGGATCCCGCTGATCCGCACGCTGGTCGATCAAGTTGAGTTCGACCCGTCGGAGTCGGGCACCGCCGTCCGCATGGTGATGTACTGCGCACCGGCCGACCTCGACTTCGGCGACTTCGGCTTGCTGGAGGACGAGGAGCCCGCCTGATGGCGCTCCGCAAGATGCTGCACAAGCTCACCACCCCGGTGAGCCAGCTCGACAAGGAAGCGCTGCGCGACTTCTGTTCGCTGGTTCCCGACGTCGTCCCCATCGCCGAGGCGGCGCCGCGGCAGGAGGTGAAGGTGGCGGGCGAGGTGAGCTTCGTGCGCATCGTCCCCCGCCCCAACGGTTCGCCGTGGCTGGAGGCGACGGTCACCGACGGCACCGGCTCGTTGGTGGTGATGTGGACGGGCCGGCGGCGGGTGCCGGGCGTGCGCGGCGGGCGGCGGCTGGTGGTGCAGGGCCGGGGCTCGCCCACCGGACCGGGCGGCCGCCTGCTCATCTACAACCCCGTCTACGAGCTCCTCCCCTAACCACTGCGAAGTGTGCGGAGTTGGGGCGGCCGGAGCGCCCCAACTCCGCACAAATCGACTAAACAAGGGCCCCCTAACAGTAAGGCGTTTCCGCCGTACGAGGCATACGCGGTTAACATGGCGCACAGCAACTCCCCGCGCAGGGGC
>JAHWLA010000026.1 GCA_019347595.1 Actinomycetota bacterium | reverse complement strand
CGTATGCGTGTCGCCTCGACCGAGCCCTCGAACACCGCCTCCACGCGGCCGTCGGGCAGGTTGCGAACCTCGCCCGCCACGCCCGCCGCCTCGGCCTGGCGCCGGCACGTCTCGCGGAAGAAGACACCCTGCACGCGGCCGTCGACGACCACCCGCCTGCGGATCACAGGTTGGCGGACGCGTCCTCCAGGAACTCGGCGAACTTCTCCTGCGCGGCCGCACGGCGGGTGGGGACGTGCTCGGTCGGCGTCTCGGTGGGCTGGTAACGCTTGAGCGCGGCGCGGGCCACCGTGACGCGGTGGACTTCGTCGGGACCGTCGTAGATGCGGGCGGCCCGGGCCTGGCGGTACATCGACTCCAGTGGCAGATCGGTGGAGAAGCCGAGCGACCCGTGCACCTGGATGGCGCGGTCGATGACGTTGTAGAGCACCTGGGCGCCGTAGTACTTGATCATGGCGATCTCCACGCGGGCGGCCGGTGCGCCCTCCTTGTCCATCTTCCACGCCGCGTAGAGCGTCATGAGCCGGGCGGCCGTCATCTCCGCCATGGAGTCGGCCACCCAGTTCTGCACCGTCTGCTTCTCCGCCAGCGTCGACCCGTGCGTGTAGCGGGACACAGATCGCTCGCACAGCATGTCGAAGGCCCGCTTCGACTGGCCCAGCCAGCGCATGCAGTGGTGGATGCGGCCGGGGCCGAGGCGCTTCTGGGCGAGGAGGAAGCCCTCGCCCTCGTTACCCACCAGGTTGCCGTACGGGACGCGGACGTCTGTGTAGAGGATCTCGGAGTGGCCGCCGTACACGCGGAAGTGCGGCTCGGGGTGTTCCATGGTCGGGACGTCGCGCAGGATGTTCACGCCCGGCGTGTCGGCGGGGACGATGATCTGGCTGATTCCCTGGTAGGGATGGACGTCGGGGTTCGTCACCGCCATGACGACGAGGATGTCGGCGATCGACCCATTGGTCGTGAACCACTTGTGCCCGTTGATCACCCACTCGTCGCCGTCGCGCACGGCGGTCGTCTTGAGCAGCGTGGGATCGGCACCCGCGCCCGGCTCGGTCATGGAGAAGGCGCTGCGGATCTTGCCTTCGAGCAACGGTTCCAGCCACTTGGTGCGGTGCTCGTCGCGGCCGCTCGAGGCGATGCCGTGGGCGATGATCTCGGCGTTGCCCGAATCGGGCGCATTGTTTCCGAACACGAAGGGCGCGTAGACCGACTGGCCGAGGATCTCGTGCATCAGGCCGAGCTTCACCTGGCCGAAGCCCATCCCACCCAGCTCCGGGTCGAGGTGCGCAGCCCACAGGCCTTGGCGCTTGACCTCCTCCTGGAGCGGACGGACGAGCTGGACGAAGGTCTCGTGGTCCAGATCGAGCGTCTCCAGCGGAAAGACCTCGTCGCGCACGAAGGCGCGCATCCATGCCAGCTTTTCCTCGAACTCCGGATCGGTCTCGAAATCCCATGCCATGGCCGGAGGCTATCCCCGTGACAGCGCGAGGAGCCTCTCCACGGGATCGAGGTCGAAGGGGTGTCCGCGGCCGAGGATGAGGTGGGTGGCCCCCGCCTCCAGGTACTCCTCCACGCGGTCGACTTCGTCGGCGCTGTTGAAGGCGACCGTCCGCTCGATGTCGGCGGGGTCCCGCCCGACCTGGCTGCACCAGTCGTCCAGGATGCGGCTCTTGTCGGCGTAGCGCTCCGGCGGGCCGAAGCTGTTCCACATATCGGCGTGCTCGGCCACCAGGCGCAACGTGACCTTCTCCCCCGCGCCCCCGACGAGGATCGGCAACGGGCCGAGCGGTGGCGGGTTGAGCTTGCCGAGACGCGCCTCGATCCGTTGCAGCGAACCTTCAAGCGCGCGCAGCCGGCTCCCCGGCGTGCCGAACTCGTAGCCGTACTCCTGGTAGTCGCGCTCGAACCAGCCCGCCCCGATGCCGAGGATGAGGCGCCCGCCGCTGAGATGGTCGACGGTCCGGGCCATGTCGGCAAGAAGCTCGGGGTTGCGGTAGCTGTTGCACGTGACGAGCATCCCGAAGCGGGCTTGCGCGGTGTCGACGGCCATGGCGGCGAGCAGCGACCAGCCTTCGTAGTGGCTCCCGTCGGGGTCCCCGTAGAGCGGGTAGAAGTGGTCCCACGTCCAGATGGTGTCGACACCCATGCGGTCGGCCGCCTGCCAGGCGGCACGCAGGTCCTCCACGGAGGTGTGTTGCGGGTGGAGCTGGACGCCGACCTTGAAACGAGCCATGCGCCGACCCTACCCAGGGGGTGAGACAATTTCGTCGCCGTGCCGGCGCCCGCCGACCAGCGCTTCGTCGAGTTCGTGCTCGACCGGTTCTCCGCGCTCGACGGCGTGACCGCCCGCGCGATGTTCGGCGGGCACGGCCTGTCCTTGCGCGGCTCGTTCTTCGCCATCGCCTACGACGGCCGGCTCTACTTCAAGACGAGCCGCGACAGCGTGGTTCGCTACGAGGCGGCGGGCATGGCGCCGTTCCGGCCGGCCAAGGGAGCGACGATCCGCTCGTAGTACGAGGTCTCCGCCGACGTGCTCGACGATCGCAACGCGCTGGCAGCCTGGGCGGAGCAAGCCGCCGGGCTTTGATTGTCACACCCTCTCTGTAGGGTTCATCTCCGGCGGATCGCTTCCCCCTCGCAGTCCCCTCGTCCTCCGGGGAGGTCGCGATGTCGCGCCCCGTTGTCCCGTTGTCCGTCTCGACGCGCGCCGGCGCCCTGCTGCGCCCGCCGACCGTTGTGGAGCTGGCGCGTGCTGCCGCCGGCGCCGACGGTGGCGGACGTGCGCGCGGCGGCAGGGCTGTGCTCACCGGCTCGCGAGGTGGGCGGCCCACGCTCGCCATCCTCATGGTCGACGACGAAGGGCTGCTCGTCGCCGTGCGCGACCTCGACATCGGCGTCGCCGACGTGCCGGACTCGTGCGCCACCCTGCTCGGTCTCTCACCGCCGACCGGGCTGTCCGTGGCGGTGATCGTGTCGGTCGATCCCGGCTTCGGCGTCGAGGTGCCGGCGTGCGCGCTGAGCGCGTGGCACGAGGCCCGCCGGGTGTTCGGGGAGCACGAGACGCTGCTGGCCGACTGGCTGCTCGTGGCCGACGACACGACGGTGTCCGTGCCGCGGTGGTTCGGGGAGGCGGCCACGTGGTGAGGCGCGCGTGGGGGCAGCTCGTGCGGTGGTCAGCGGAAGTCTCGGGAGCGGCTGCCTCGCACCGACAGCGACAGCGGCTCGAGGCGCTCCGCCACCACGTTCAGCACGCCGTCCGCCTTTTCCAGGCGGCCGCGCACCAACAGCGCAGGCGCCGAGCGGGCGACGCGGCGATAGCGCGCCCACAGCCCCGCCGAGCAGATGACGTTGACGAGCCCGGTCTCGTCCTCGAGGTTGAGGAACGTCGTTCCCGACGCCGTGGCCGGGCGTTGGCGGTGGGTCACCACGCCGCCGACCAGCACGCGCTCGCCGTCGGCGATGTGGGACAGCCGGCCCGCCACCACGACGCCGAGCTCGTCGAGGCGGCCACGAACGAACTCGGTGGGCGACGAGGTCGGCGACAGGCCGGTGGCCCACATGTCGGCCGACGCCTCCTCGGCCTTGCCCATGCCGGGCAGCGTCGGCGCCCGGTCCCCCGTGACCACGCCGGGGAGTCGTCCGGGCCGGGCCTGGACCACCGCGCCCGCGGCCCACAGCGCGTGGCGACGGGCGACGTGGAAGCACCCGAATGCTCCCGCCGTGGCCAGCGCCTCCACCTGTGGCTGCGTCAGGTGGTTGCGGCGGGCCACGTGCTCCATCGACGCATAGGGCTGCCCGGCCGCCATCCTCTCGGCCAGGTCGGCGCCGATGGTCCGCACGTACTCCAAGCCCAGACGCACCTCGCCGCCCGGTTGCAGGCGAGCCTTGGCGCCGCTCGCGTTCACGTCCGGGCCGAGGACGGTGACGCCGTGGCGGCGGGCGTCGGCCACGAGGGTCTGCGGCGCCCAGAACCCCATGGGCTGGGCGTTGAGGAGGGCGGCCAGGAATGCGGCGGGCCAGTGGTGCTTGAGGTAGGCGCTGGCGTAGACCAGGAAGGCGAAGCTGACCGAATGGCTCTCGGGGAAGCCGAAGTTCGCAAAGGCGACGAGCTTGTCGTAGATGGCGTCGGCCGTCTCGCCGGTGATGCCGCGCTCGGCCATGCCTTCGTAGAGGCGGGCCCGCAGCCGCTCCATGCGTTCGACGCTGCGCTTCGACCCCATGGCCTGGCGGAGTTGGTCGGCCTCGGAGGCGGTGAAGCCCGCGACGTCGATGGCCATCTGCATGAGCTGCTCCTGGAACAGGGGGACGCCGAGCGTCTTGCCGAGGCTGCGCTCGAGGAGGGGGTGCAGATAGGTGACGGGCTCGAATCCGTTACGCCGGCGGATGTAGGGATGCACGGAGCCGCCCTGGATCGGCCCGGGGCGGATGAGGGCGACCTCCACGACGAGGTCGTAGAAGCGTCGGGGCCGCAGGCGCGGGAGCGTCGCCATCTGCGCCCGGCTCTCGACCTGGAAGACACCCACGGAGTCGGCCTCGCAGAGCATGTCGTAGACCTCGTCCTCCTGCGGCAGCGTGGCGAGGTCGACGTGAATCCCGTGGTGGTCGCGGATGAGATCGACGGCGTAGTGGACGACCGACAGCATGCCGAGGCCGAGCAGGTCGAACTTCACCAGACCGACGGCGGCGCAGTCGTCCTTGTCCCACTGGAGCACGGTCCGGCCGGGCATGCGGCCCCACTCGACGGGGCAGACCTTGACGACGGGGCGGTCGCAGATCACCATGCCGCCGGAGTGGATCCCGAGGTGTCGGGGGAAGCGCTGAACCTCACCCGCCAGATCCATGACGGCGGGCGGTATGTCGTGGTCCGCCAGCACCTGCGTCGCCGACCACGGCCCCCACGCGTCGACCTGCTTGGACCAGGCGTCCTGTTGCCCGGTGGCGAACCCGAGCGCCTTGGCCATGTCTCGGACAGCCGACTTCGGCCGATAGGTGATGACGTTGGCGACCTGGGCGGCGTTCTGCCTGCCGTAGCGGTCGTAGACGTACTGGATGGCCTCCTCCCGGCGGTCGCTCTCGATGTCGACGTCGATGTCGGGCGGCCCGTCGCGCTCGGGCGAGAGGAACCGCTCGAACAGGAGGCCCAACGCCACTGCGTCGGCGTTGGTGATGCCGAGGGCGTAGCAGACGGCGGAGTTGGCGGCCGAGCCTCGACCCTGGCAGTAGATGCCTGCCCGACGACAGAACTCGCAGATGTCCCAGACGATCAGGAAGTAGCCGGCGAAGCCGAGTCGCTCGATCATGTCGAGCTCGTAGGCGATCTGCCGATACGCACCGGGGACCCGTTCACGCTCGGGCGGCCCGTAGCGCGCTTCGGCGCCGCGCCGGGTCAGCTCGCGCAACCAGCTCATCTCGGTGTGGCCGGGCGGTACAGGAAAATCGGGGAGCCGCGGGGCCACCAGTCGAAGGTCGAACGCGCACGCTCGCCCGATGGCGGCGGCCCGCTCGACGACACCGGGATAGCGGGCGAGGCGCCGGACCTGCTCGGCGCCGCTGCGCAGGTGGGCGGCGGCCGTCGGTGGGAGCCAGCCGTCGACGTCGTCGAGCGAACGGCGTGCCCGCACTGCGGCCATCGCCGTGGCCAGCCGACGGCGCGCGGGCGTCGCGTAGTGGACGTTGTTGGTGGCGACGACGTCGTGGCCCAGGCGGACGGCGATGCTTGCCAGCGCATCGTTGCGGGCGGCGTCGAGTGGGTCGCCGTGGTCCCACAGTTCGACGGCGACGTTGTCGCGCCCGAAGACCGCGGCGAGGTCGCTCAACGTGCGCGCCGCCGCCTGCGGCCCTGCATCGACGAGGGCACGGGCCACCATGCCCTTTCGGCACGCGGTCAGGACCTGCCAGTGGCCGCCGTGCGCGTCGGCGAGGGCGGACAGGTGGAAGCGGGGACGCCCCTTCTCGCCTCCGGCGAGGTGCGCTTCGCTGATGGCCCGGCACAGGCGGGCGTATCCCGCGGGGTCCCGCGCGAGGACGACAAGGTGGGTGCCCTCGGGGTCGGCGGCGCCGTTCTGCGGAGCGGTGAGGCCGATGCTGAGCTCGGCGCCGAAGACGGTACGCAACCCGACGGCGCCGGCAGCCTCGGCGAAGCGGACGACGCCGTACATCCCGTCATGGTCGGTGAGGGCGAGCGCCTCGAGGCCCAGACGGGCTGCCTCCTCGGCCAGCTCCTCCGGGTGGGAGGCCCCGTCCAAGAAGCTGAAGTTCGAGTGGCAGTGCAGCTCGGCGTACGGCACACGGCTCGAGCGGTTGCGGCGGCTCGAGCGGTCACACGGCGATGGCGCCGGTCGCTGCACCGGGCGTGGCGTGGGCGTCGACATCGACGACGATGTGGGCTCGGTCGTCGTTCGCTCCGTCGGCTCGGTCGCTTGGAGGCGGTCGGCGCGCTCGGTCGCATCGGCCGCGCCGGCGGCGCTCGAGGGGCGCGACGGGTCCAACTCGGGTGGCGGCATGTACGGCTGGCGCTTGCGAGACCACGCCGGGCTGTCGCCGCCGTTCGCCGAGTCCGGCTGGTTGGGGAGGCGACCGTCCGACAAGCGCCGCTCGAACTCGTGCCACGGCATGCCGGAGTTGGTAAATCCCACGCCTGAAGAGTACGAACAAGTGTTCGATACCTTCCGAATGTCAGCACATCCATAGCAGCGCCCTCGCTCACTCCCCTATCGCCGGGGCGCGCCCGGACGGCGACGTCGATCGCGGCACGGCGGCGACAACGATCGAACACGCGAGCGACGGTCGCCGTCGTTCGCGTGTTGCCCGTCGAGTCGTCGACGCGCCACCGGATGCTTCGCACTGCGGTCGGCCGGACGACTCCCGACGCCCGGCTCGGACCGCACCACGGCGCCCGAGCCGGACACCAGGATCCGCGCTTCAGGCGGGCCGATGCGGGGCAAGTGCGGTGCGCGACCGGAGTGGCGAGGGGTGTTGAGACGGCGACCCGAGAGGGCTGGATTGCTCGACGTACTAGGGCTTCAGGACGACCTTGATGCAGCCGTCGCGCTTTTCCTGGAACAGCTTGTAGTACTCGGGTGCCTCGGCCAGCGGGACCTCGTGCGTGGTGAGGTCACCCACACCAAGCGGGTCTTCGTCGGTCAGCAGCGGGAGGATGTCGTCGACCCAGCGCCGCACGTTGGCCTGCCCCATGCGGATGGTGATCTGCTTGTCGAAGATGTCGCCCAGCGGGAACGCGGGGAACACGCCTCCGTACACGCCCGAGATGGAGAGCGTGCCGCCCCGACGCACGACACCCATGGCGTTGTGCAGCGCGACGAGCTTGTCCGGCTGGAGCTTCACCGCCTGCAACACCGAGTCCGCCAGTGAGCCGGCTGCCTCCATCCCGACGGCGTCGACGACCGAGTCGAACCCGCGACCGTCCGTCATCGCCCACAGGGCATCGGTGATGTCGTCGACTGTCGAGAAGTCGACCGTCTCGACGCCGTGTCGTTGCGCCATGGCGAGGCGCTCGGGTACCTGGTCGATGCCGACGACGCGCTCGGCGCCAAAGTGCCGTGCGATTCGTGCGCACATCTGGCCGATCGGGCCGAGGCCGAAGACGGTGACGGACCCGCCCGGATGCACATCTGCGTAGGCGACCGCCTGCCACGACGTGGGCAGCACGTCCGACAAGTACAGAAAGCGCGTGTCGGGCGGCCCCTCCGGAACCTTGATCGGCCCGAAGTGCGCCTGCGGGACCCGCAGGAACTCCGCCTGCCCACCGGGAACGGCGCCGTAGAGGTGCGTGTACCCGAACAGGCTCGCCCCCTTTCGGACACTCTTGTTCTGCGTGGTCTCACACTGCGAATGCATGTCGGCCTTGCACTGGAAGCAGCTACCGCACGCGATGTTGAACGGGACCACCACGCGGTCGCCGGGCCGGATGTGCGTGACGTCGCGGCCCACCTCCTCCACGATGCCCATGGGCTCGTGTCCGACGATGTCGCCCTCGCGCATGGCGGGCCAGAGCTTCGAGTAGAGGTGCAGGTCCGAGCCGCATATCGCGGTCGACGTGATTCGGACAACGGCGTCGGTGGGCTCTTCGATCCGAGGATCCGGCACTTCGTCGACCCGTACGTCGTGCTTGCCGTGCCATACAACAGCCTTCATCGCGATGCCTCCTGGTCGGCGGTCCGAGGTGGCGTTCGTGGCCGATGCACGGCGCCCCCTCGATCCGGTTCGAGCACCGGCGTGGGGAGCCCGTCGTTGTCGTGGATGCCACCCAGCACCTCCGACAGCGCCTCCTCCGCCGTGTAGCGAGGACTCCATCCCAGCTCGGTGCGAGCTCGCGTGGCGTCCATGATCGGCACGCCGTGCGCCATGTCGACCCAGCCGCCCGACACCGGTTGCAGCCGCAACAGCCAGCTGGCGTGGGTCGCCCATCGGAGGACCGGCGGCGGCACCGGGAAGCGCCACGAACCGAGCACGCGGCTGAGGGCATCGGGGTCGAGCACCGGCTCGGCTGCAATGTTGAACGGCCCGCGTGCGTCGCCGACGATTGCGAGCCGATACGCCTCACCGACGTCGAGCGAGTGAACGGCCTGGAAGACGAGGCGCGAATTGGACGGCAGCACCGGGATGAAATCGCGCCGGACCAGGCGCCTCGGCACCAGTGGCCCGAGGAACAACCGGGCGATCCCGGCGCCCGCTTCACACTTGAAGATGAGCGCCTTGCGCAGCCGGACCACGCGGATATCCGGGTGTTCGGCCTCGAAGCGGTCGAGCAACCGCTCCACCGCGGCCTTGTGGCGCGAGTAGTAGCTAGATGTGATGCCGTCGGTGGGCCAGCTCTCCGATACCGGGCGGTCCTTCGGCCCCGGCGAGTAGGCGCCGATCGACGAGGCGTAGACGACGCTGCGCACACCGGCTGCGGCGGCCGCCGCGAAGACCCGCTCGCTGCCCGTGACATTGACGGCGTGCAGCCTCGCTTCGTCGTGCGAGGGCTGGATCAACCAGGCCAGGTGCACGACGACGTCGGCGCCACGGAACAGCGGCACGAGGTCGGCTCTCGACACATCGGCCGCCGCCCAATCGACCTTCGACAGCGAGAGCTTCGGCAGCCGACGCGCAATCCCGAGCACCGAGTCCACCCCCGGGTCGGCGACGAGCGCCGGCAGGAGGCTGGTGCCCACGTTCCCCGTGGCCCCGGTGACGACGACTCGCATACCGGTCAGCACTACCCCGCGACGCGACGTTTGCACCGGGCAGAGGTTCGGGTAGCCCCTGGCCATGAGCCAGACCGTGACCGCCGCGCGCCCCGACGCCGTCGAGCTTCTGATCGCCGACCATCGCACAGTGGAGCAGCTCTTCCAGCAGCTCGAGCTGGCGTCGAAGACCAGCGCCGTGGAGAACCAGCGCGATCTAGCTCAGCGACTGGTCCGCGACCTCTCGGTCCATGCGGCCGCCGAGGAGCAGGTCCTGTACCCCACCCTTCGCCGCTCGCTGGACGAGGGGGACCGCCTCGCGGACGAAGGCGTCGCCGAACATGCGGAGCTCAAGCAGCTCCTCGCCGATCTCGACAGCGCCCAGCCGGGCGACGACCGATTCTTCCCCGGGTTCCGCCGCGTGATGGAGATCGTCCGGGCTCATGTGGCCGAAGAGGAGGCGACGGTCCTGCCCCGACTGCGTCAAGCGCTGGGCCAGGACGCGCTCTACGAGCTGGCCGAAGCCTTGTTCAACGCCAAGCGGCTCGCACCCACCCGGCCCCACCCCCACGCGCCCACCCGGCCGTCCGCCAACATCGTCGTCGGCGCCGCGACATCGTTCACGGACCGGACGCGCGACGTGATCCGCGACACCCCGATGTTCCGCTCCCGCTAGCCAACGGCGAGCACGCCTGGAGCGGCAGGCACCCGGAGCGCGAAGACGGCGCCCCCGTCGGCGCCACGCGACACGGCAAGCGTGCCGTTCATGGCGTGGGCGAGCTCGCGGGCGATGTAGAGGCCCAGGCCGGTCCCGGCCTGTTGACGGTCCTGGTCGAGGCGCTCGAAGCGGTGGAAGATGCGCTCGGCCTCGTGCTCTGGCACACCGGGCCCGTGGTCGACGACGCCGATTTCGACCGTGCCGTCGTCGTCACGCACGACCACCTCGATGCCGCCGTGCGTGTACTTGACAGCGTTCGACAACAGGTTCGACACGATCTGCTCGATCCACAGCTCGCTCCCCCGGGCAGCCACAGCACGGTGCTCGTGCACGGTGATCACTCGGTCCGAGAACGCCGTCCGGAACTCCTCGACGACCTGGGACACCACTGTCGACACCGGCACGATGGCGTCGCGCACGTCGACCACATGGCTCTCCAGCCGTGAGGCCTCCAGCAGGTTCACGATCAAACGCTCGAGCCGCTGCGCGGAGCGGAGGATCGACTCCGCGGCTGCCCGCCGGCTGTCGAGGTCGAGTCGTTCCCCGCTTTCGAGCAGGAGGTTGGCGAAGCCCTTGATCGGCGTAAGCGGCGTGCGCAGCTCGTGCGACACCGTGGCGACGAAGTCCTCCTTCAACCGCTCGACCTCGTGGATACGGGTCACGTCGCGCACCATCACGACGAGGATGGCGGCGCGCTCGTCCTTGGCCTCCACGCGCGAGTAGGTGCACGACAGCCACCGCGGGCGGCCGTCGCTGGCGACCACCTGGATGTCGGCGGGCAAGTCCGCGTCCCCGTCGGCCCACCGCTCGATCAGGACGTCGCTGCCTGCCGCGTCACGCGCCCGGAGCACGCCGACGTGCGAGCTGCCGACGATCGATTGCGCGTCGTAGCCGGTGATCGCCTCCAGGCCGGGGTTCCACGTCTGGACGATGCCGTCGGCGTCGATGGCGAGAATGCCGTCCGAGGTGTTGTCGACGACCGTGAAGAGCTTGCGCCGCTCCTCGAGGATCGACTCCAGGAGCTCCGCCTTCTGAAGCGCGCCCGCCGCTTCGGCGGCCAGCGCCTCCAGCACGGCCACCTCGCCGTCGGCGAAGCCCTCCGTCCCTCCTCGCCCGTAGACGCGCAGCACACCGAGGGCGCGCTCGCCCGCCACGACCGGCCGCTCGATGCAGTCGCCCGACGGTGCCGGGTGCACCGGCGGCTCGAGTGTCTCCACGACGACTGCGCCGGTGGCGTTGCGCCACGCGCGAGTGCACGCCGTCGCGGTGACGAGCTCCGCCGCCTCGGCCTCGAAACCGACGAGGACCTCGCTCACGAACCCCGGGATGCCGTCGCGCGGGTCGATCGGTGCGGCGAGCGCATGGGTCGCCTGCTGAAGCCCCCCGAGCCGCACCCGATCCGTGCGGGCCGTGGCGAATCCCCGTCCCGCCCAGTGGAGGAGCACCAGCGGCACAAAGAAGAAGGGCAACGCCCACGTCGTCGATGCGTACGCCACGGCGAACAACCCGCCGAAGCCGCTGTTGATCACCCAGCCGCCGACCCAGCCCGCCAGCATGACGGGCCGCAGCCCCTCGATCGTCGTCGCCCACGATTCCCGGTTGACGAGGCGCATCACGTTGGCGAAGGCGAGTTGGTTGCACAACCACACAACGAGCAGCGCGCCGACGAGCGCAGGCAGGTCGCGGCCGCGGAAGTCCGGCCCTGTCCGCAGAGCGGCGAACACGACGCCCCCGGCGCCGGCCGCCATCATCCACTGCCCGATGTTGAAGCACGCCTTGCGAGACGGGTTCCGGCGGAGGACCGCAGCAGCGGCCTGCGCCACCCCGACGGTGAGCACCACGATCGGCACCGGCAACGCCACCAGCGCAGGCGCCAGCGCCGCCTCCACCAGGTTCAGCCCGTCGACCTCGCCCCGGTATTCGAAGCGGACGAACAGGTACTCCGCCGCCATGAGCAGCAGGGCGAACGCCGCCACGGACCACAGCGGCGTGGAGCGGTATAGCTCGTCGACGCGAGCGCCGAGAACAGCGACGACGCCCGCGATGACGAACAGTCCGACGACGAAGACGACGACGGGGTCGCGGCGCCTCACTCCCAGCCGCCGTACCAACTCGACCCGTACCAACTCGACCCGTACCACGACGAGCCGTACCACGAGCTGCCGTACCAGCTCGACCCCGACCAGTTGGAGCCGTACCAGGAGCTGCCGTACCACGAGCTGCCGTACCACGAGCTGCCGTACCACGACGACCCGTACCACGAGCTGCCGTACCAACTGCTGCCCGTAAAGGAGACGGGGTCCCACAGCAGGAGCTGGGCGGTCAACATGCCCTCCACGACCGTCCGCATCGGGTCGTCGACCTGGACCTTGGCGGTTCCGCGGCTGCCGTCGAGGCTGCCCATGCCGCTGGAGCGCACCACGCCCACGTTCGCTTCGCCTGCGGGCGCGGAGAACGCGGCCGCCTGGGCGTCGACGGTCCCGGCACCGACGACGAGCGGGTCGTCCGAGCCCGCGTCCCGGGCCGTCGACATCAGTGCGAACTTCACCCGGTCGGGAGACGTCGCCGGCGCCGCGTGCAGCATCGTGGCTACCACGCCCGACACCACGCCGGCGGCCATCGACGTTCCGCTGCCCTGGCGGTAGGAGTTGTCGACGTAGTTCGGGAACTGCGTGTCGATCTCGCTGCCGGGAGCCCGCAAGGAGACGACGTGCGCACCGGGCGCCGTTACGTCGGGCTTCGCCAAGCCGTCCGCTGCCGTCGGGCCGCGAGACGTGAAGTCGGGTACCTGGTCATCGCCGGTTGCGACCGTCCCCAGGTCGTCCGTCGCGCCCACGGTGACGACGAGCGGGTCGTCGCCGGGCTTGGCGATCGTGCCCGCCCCGGGGCCCCGGTTGCTGGCCGAGACGACGACGACGATCCCGGCATCCCACGCCCGCTGGACGGCGTAGTTCAACGGGTCGACCGTGTAGCTCTGCGTGCCGTCGGTACCCAGCGACAGGTTGAGCACCCGGATGCCGTAGCGATCCTTGAACGACACCACCCATTGGATGGCGGCGATCACGGAGCTCACGTCTGCCGAGCCACTGCGCCCGGCGATCTTGACCGAGACGAGCTCCGCCTCGGGCGCGGCGCCCTTCCACCGGCCACCCGACGAGGCGCCGTTCCCGGCGATGAGCCCGGCGATGAACGTCCCGTGCCCGAACGAGTCGTCGCAGCCCGCTTCGGCAGAGAGGTTCTGACACGGGGTGACGGCGCCGGTCAGATCGTCGGTCACGGGGACGATGCGGCCGGCCAGGTCCGGCACGTCGGCGACGCCGGTGTCGATCAGCGCAACGCGGACGCCGCGTCCGGTGTAGCCGTCGGCCGCCATCCGTTCGGCACGGACGACCTTCGGGAACACCGACTTGATCCCCGACGACGTCGTGCCCTGCGGCTGCATGCGCCGGTCGAGCGACAGCACGCGCACGCCCGGCGTGGTGGCCAGCGTCGGGATCGACTCGGTCGGAACGGTGGCCGAGAAGCCGTTGACGATGGGCAGGTCGCGCGTCACCTCGCCGCCAAGCTGCTCCACCGTCCGCTCGGGGCGGTCTCCCGCGCCCTCCTTCTGGACGATGATCCCGACCGTGGCGTCGGCGACCGTGCGCAGGGCGTCGTCCACCACCGCAGCCGCGGTGACGACAGCGGACTTGGAGGCCCACGACACGCCGGGCAGCAGGGACGCTGCCGCCGTCGACATGGCAAGGACGACGGCTACCAGCTGCCGTCGCGATGAAGCACCGATACCAACCCGCATTGACCCCTCCGCCCTGTGAACGCGTGACTCACAGCGAGTATTGACGCCACGCGTACGGAGGACCATGGCCCGGTGTGATCAATTGGCAACGGCCCGATAGGGCTAGCGGTCGTGGTTCCGCCCGGTTTGCCCCCCCGGCAAACGGGACACCGACGCCGCAACTTCGCCATGGGGTCGTCGTGCGCGTCGGCTCAGTCATAGCTCGCTTCCACCCACCAGCGGCCGCCTTCCACGGTCACGAGATGGGCGGCGCCGGTGTGCAGTGCCACCTGGAACCGTGCCCGCCGTCGGTGCGATGCCGGGTCCCACCACCGCTCGTCGACCGGCCACGGCCCGGCCCAGGCGACGACGTCGACCCAGACGCCACCGTCGACGCGGAGGCGCGCCGGCTCCGTCGGCACCATGCCTCGCCCGGTGACCGCCACCTGCTCGCCGGCGGCGTCGACGAGCTCGGCGGGCGTCGCCGGGCGGTGCACCGTGGCCGGCGCGGGGGGCTGGAGGCGACCGGGCCACGGCGGTACCTCGACCCGCCCGTCCGCTCGCACGGGCGCACCACCGGGCGCACCGGGCCGGGCCGGCTCGCGGGGATCGCCCCAGCGCACGAGGTGCACGTGCTCGTCGGGGTTGCGGCCTCCCGAGAGCACGCCGGTGGTGACGGCGTCCGGGCCGAGCATCCCCTGCAGCCGGGCGAGAGCCCGCGCCGCCCGTTCGTCGGCGTCGGCTACCCCGCCCCAGAATCCGAGCGCCCGCCCGTTGTCGGCCTTGACCTCGTCGGGGACGAGGCGGAGCAGCGTGAGCCCGGCCGTGACGTCGACGATGCCGTCCACGTCGGCGTCGGCGCCCCCCCGACCGGGCGCCGCGCCCGCCAACCAGCCGTCGAGCTGCCAGCGCACCCGTTCCGCCATGGCGGCCGCCGTCAGTGCGCCGTCGTGGCGCCACAGGCGAGCCAGCCGCTCGCCGTGCTCGGTCTCGGCCTCGACCAGGACCCGCGTGCAGGCCAGCCCCCGCGACGACAGGCGGTGATGGAGCTCCTCGGCCAGTCCCTTGGCGGCGAAGGCGGCGATGTCGACCCGGTTGGCGGGCGGGTCGAGCTCGCACTGCACGGCCAGCTCGGGCGGCGGCCTGCGCGACGACAAGGGGCGCTCGTCGACGCCCCGTGCCAGTCGGTGGGCGTGCGAGCCGTCGACACCGAAGCGCGCCAGGACGTCCGCTGCAGGCAGGGCGGCGAAGTCGCCCAGGGTGCGGATGCCGAGGCGCGTCAGCAGGTCCGCCAGCTCCGGGCGGTTGAGTGCCCCGATCGGGAACGGCGCCAGGAACGCCGCCGTCGTACCGGGCGCCACCACCCGTACCGGTTCGTCGTCGGTCGTGGCGCGCGCTGCCAACGTTGCCGCGAAGGCGCCGTCGGCCACGCCGACCCGCACCGGCATGGCGGCACCTACGCCCGGAGCCGCCACCGCACTGTCGCCCACGCAGCCGGCCGCGTCGGCACCCGTGCTCACACCCGGTTCCGGGGCTGCCGTCGCGTCGCACCACGCCACGGCGCGCACCCGGTCCGCGATGGCGCGCGCCAGCGCCTCGTCGCCTCCGAAGTAGCGCGACGGCCCCCTGGTGGCGAGCGCGCACTGCCCCGGGCGCGTCACCTCCACGCGGGGCGCGAACGACTCCACGGCGGCCACCACCGGTTCGAAGGCGCGCGCCTCCTGCGCCGGGTCGGCAGCCAGCACCCGCAACGACGGGCACCGGCCCTGGGCCTCGCGGCGTCGGAGCCCGCGCACGACGCCGTCATGCCACGCGGCAAGCGACGACGCCACCACGCGGTTGGCCACCACCACGGCCGCCGCCTCGTCGTGCCCGACGCCCGCGGCCGTCAACGGCCAGTCGGGACACCACACGACCAGCGTCCGCTCGGGCGCAGCCGCAGCCGCATCCGGGCCCGCACCCGCAGCCGCAGCCACAGCCGCATCCGGGCCCGCACGCTCGTGCTCGTTTGTCACCCGGCCACCCGCACCCCCCTTCTCCCGACGGCAGGCCCAGGCGAGCGACGGCAGGCCGCCTCGGCGGCCGTCGTCTCGCGATGCAGGTCGGTGCGGCGCTCGACCGCCCGACGAACTTCCCCGTCGGCGTCGGGGAGCCACAGCGAGGCCCGGCGCGGCCTGGCCGCCGCGCCGCGACCTTCGGCGGTGACGTCGACATGTCGGGCGCCCAGGTGCCCGTGCCCCCGTCCCAACCCGTGCCACGCCACGTCGCGAACGGCGAGGCGGACGTCGGCGCCCTCCCACGGGACGCCGACGCTCACCAGCACCGCCCCTCGTTCGCGCGCCCGGGCCGTAAGGCGCCGGGCGTCGGTGGCCCCGACCCGTCCCGGTGGCCGCACCAGGACGATGTCGAAGGCATCTACGACGGCAGCGACGACGGACGCCCACTGGTGTCCGGTGGAGGACGCCGCCACCATCGGGAAGCGGGCGAGCTCGATGCCCGCCTCCACGGCCGCCGCCAAGCCGAGCGACGGCAGCCCCACCGCCACGCACCACGACCCCGCCCGGGAGGCGCCCGCCGCCAGCGCCAGCGCCAGCGAGGTGGCCGCCACTCCCGAGACGGCGACGGTGGCGCCCCGGCGCAGCCCGGCCCACGGGAGCAGCCCCTCGAACGCCGTCGTCACGGGCAGGAGCTGGTCGTCGGCCCGCGCCACGGGACGCGTGCGGGCCACCACGTCGTGGAGGTGCGTCGCTTCTCGTGCACCGGCGAGAGCCATGTCCCCAGTATCGAACGTGTGTTCGACGGCGTCAACCGGGTAAGAGGAGACCATGAGCACCGCACCCGAACGCAATCCGGCCAAGGACCCCGACGACTGGACGACCGGTGACGAGCCCATGACCGGGCCCCAGGAGTCCTACCTCGGCACCCTGGCCCAGGAAGCCGACGAGCCCGTTCCCGACGACCTCACCAAGGCCGAGGCGTCCAAGAAGATCGATGAACTGCAGGACCGCACCGGTCGAGGCGCATGACCGGCGAAAGCCGGGGGTACGCAGCTCTCATGACCGACCCCCGGCTCGCCGACCACGAGATGGGCCTCGAGTTGCAGATCGTCGAGTTGGTCGAGCAGCGGACGCGTGCCGAGGTCCAAGGCCGCACCGAGGACGCAGCCCGTATCCAGGCCGAGATCGAGGCGCTGCAAGTCGAGATGGCGAGCACCGCCGAGCGCATCGCCCGCAGCGCCTGACTCCTCCGTTCGTACGCGAATCGGAGGCAGACGGCGCCGTTTCGCATACGAGAACGGAGCGAAGGCGTCAGGCGGCTGCCGCCACGGCCGGGTCGACCGCCACCGCGGGCTCGTCGCCGTCGCCGTCGGCGCCCGTGTTGCGGAACACCACGATTCCCGTCACCGCGGCCACCACCGACGCCACACCGCCGAGCGCCAGCCCGAAGCGCGGCCCCAGCTCCTCCGACACCCAGCCGATGAGCGGCCCGCCGACCGGCGTCGACCCGATGAACACCAGCGCATAGAGCGCCATCACTCGGCCCCGCATGGCCGGCTCCG
>JAHWLA010000025.1 GCA_019347595.1 Actinomycetota bacterium | reverse complement strand
CCGGAAGCACCCGAGCCCGCACCCGAGCCCGAGCCCGAGGTTGTGGCGGAGGCACCCGAATCCGAACCCGAGCCCGCGTCCGAGCCCGCGCCAGACCGCGTCGAGGTGCGCGTCGAAGCCCTCGTGGTCGAGCCCGAGCCCACCCCGGCGCGAACCAAGATCGAGGCGCTGACGAGCACCCCGGCCGCCTCGGCAGCCGTCCTCGAGGCCGGGCTGAAGCCCGACGTCCGTCGCCACGATGCCGCCGAGGCGCCCTCGCCCGGCGAAGCCGACGAGCTGGTGCGCCAGGTGGCGGCGCTGGAGTCGGCGACCACCGAGCCCGCTCCCGCCCCCGTGGCCGAGCCGACGCCTGTCGCCTCCGAGGCGCCCGCAGCCGAGGCGCCCGCAGCCGAGACGCCCGCAGCCGAGACGCCCGCAGCCGACGAGCCGCCTGCTCCGCCGGTGGCCGCCGCCCCCGACGCCGCGGCCGAGGGCGAGGAGCCCATCAACCGAGGGCTCCTGCTCAAGTTCCTGTCCTCGGTCCGTACCTGAGGGGCAGGATTGCCGACCCGCCTCGGGTGGCAGAATTCCCTCTTGAAACCGGTACGCGCGTGCCGATCTGAGACGTAGGCCCTATGTCGGAAGAGAACCAGCTCGGCGCACTGCTCGTGGCAAGCAAGCTCCTCACCCAGGAGCAGTTGGACGCTGCCATCGCGGAGCAGGCTGCCACCAGCAAGTCGTTGGGCCGCATCCTCATCGACAACAGACTGCTCAAGGAAGCGGACCTGGTCTCCGTGCTGGCGGGCCAGCTCGGCCTCGAGTTCGTCGATCTCGACGAGGCCCACATCGACAGCAGCGCCGCCGGGCTCATCAGCGACGCCCTGGCCCGCCGCTACCAGGCCCTGCCCATCGGGTGGGACGAGGGCCGGCTGGTGCTGGCCATGGCCGACCCCGGCAACGTGTTCGCCGTCGACGACATCCGCACCATCACCAAGAGCGAGATCAAGGTCGTCGTCACCACGCCGGCGGCCGTCATGGCCGCCATCGACAAGCACAACCGGATGGACAACGAGGCCGAGGACATCTCGGCCCAGGCGGCCAGCGAGTTCGACGAAGCCGACGACATCACCAACATCCGGGAGGTCGTCGAGGACGCCCCCATCGTCAAGCTGGTCAACCTCTTGATCACCCAGGCGGTCAACGACCGCGCCTCCGACATCCACATCGAGCCCGCCGAACGCGACCTGCGGGTGCGCTACCGAATCGACGGGGTGCTCCACGAGGTGATGCGGCCGCACAAGTCGATCCAGAGCGGCATCATCTCCCGGCTCAAGATCATGGCCGACATCAACATCGCCGAACGGCGCGTCCCCCAGGACGGCCGGGTGTCGGTGACACTCCAGGGCAAGCAGGTCGACCTGCGGGTGGCGACCCTGCCCACCGTGTACGGCGAGAAGATCGTCATGCGGATCCTGGACAAGTCCACGGCGCTGCTGAAGCTCAGCGACCTCGGCTTCCTCGACGCCAACATGGAGCGTTTCGAGAAGTCCTTCCGCAAGCCCTACGGAACCATCCTGGTCACCGGGCCCACCGGCTCGGGCAAGTCGACCACGCTCTACGCCACCCTGAACATCCTCAACGACGAGGCCAAGAACGTCATCACCGTCGAGGACCCCGTGGAGTACCGCCTGGTCGGCATCAACCAGGTGCAGGTGAACAACAAGGCGGGCATGACCTTCGCCGCCGCCCTGCGGTCCATCCTGCGCTCCGACCCCGACATCGTGCTCGTGGGCGAGATCCGCGACAAGGAGACGGCGACGATTGCCATCGAGGCCGCGCTCACCGGCCATATGGTGCTGTCGACGCTCCACACCAACGACGCCGCCACGACGCCGACCCGGTTGGTGGAGATGGGGGTAGAGCCGTTCCTCGTGGCCAGCGCCCTGGACTGCATCGTGGCCCAGCGCCTGGCCCGTCGCCTCTGCGAGAAGTGCAAGGAGCCGTACCGGCCGACGCTGAGCGAGCTCCAGACGGCGGGTTGGGACCTGGAAGGCGAAGGCGAGCCGCCCGAGCTGTTCCGTCCGGTCGGCTGCTCGTCCTGCGGAAAGACCGGCTACCACGGCCGTTTCGCCATCCACGAGGTCATGACCGTGACCGAGGAGGTCGAGCGCCTGATCGTCGAGCGCGAACACTCCGAGGACATCAAGAAGATGGCGATCGCCCAAGGGATGCTCACGCTGCGCCAGGCCGGGTTGACCCACGTGCGGCGCGGTATGACCTCCATCGAGGAAATCCTCCGCGTCGTCGCCTGACCAGCGCGAATTCCCCGCTCAGGCCGGTCCCCGAGCGCGCCGATACATCAGTTCATGCAGGCCGCATCGCGCAGACTGGGCGAGTTCCTCGTCGAACGGAAAGTGCTCTCCCGTGACGTACTGGAGGCTCTCCTCGACCGCGAGCAGCGTGAGCGCGTCCCGCTCTCGAAGCTGCTCATGGCCGAGGGCCTCGTGGGGGAGAAGGACCTGGTGGCCGCGGTGGCCGCGCAGGTCGGGCTCCGCTTCGTCGACTTCGACCACACCGCCGTCAACCCGACCCTCGACTCGCTGATCCCCGCCGACCTGGCTCGGGGCCACCTCGCCGTGGCCGTCGACCTGGAAGGCAGCGACCTGTTGGTCGCCATGGTCGATCCCAGCGACCGGCAAGCGGTGGCCGACATCGAGAAGGCCACGAGCTGGACCGTGCTGCCCGCCATCGCCGTGCGCAGCGAGCTCGAACGCATCATCGCCGCCATGTACGGCAGCGGCCCCGCGGCCGGTGCGCCGGCCGGCGACGGCGACATCGAGATCTCCATCGACGCGGGCGCCGCGGCGCCGACCGCGTTGGCCCCGGCCAGCGATGCGGCCGCGAGCGACCTCCACGTCAACGAGCTGCTGGAGCGGGTCGTCGACCTGGGCGGCTCCGACCTCCACATGACGGCCGGGCTGCCGCCTGCGGTGCGCGTGCACGGCGAGATCAAGCACCTGACCGAGTTCCCGGTGCTCACGCCGTCGGAGATCCGGCGGATGATCTACGCCATCCTCACGCAGAAGCAGCGGGAGCGGTTCGAGAACGATCTCGAGCTCGACACCTCGCACTCCATCCCCGGGATGGGGCGGTTCCGCGTCAACGTCTTCCTCCAGCGCGACTCGGTCGGCTCGGTCATGCGAGTCATCCCGTCCGAGGTCGTGCCCTTCGACCTGCTGGGGCTGCCGCCCGCGGTGCTCCAGTTCGCCGGACTGCCCCGAGGGCTGATCCTGGTGACCGGCCCCACCGGCTCGGGCAAGTCGACGACCCTGGCGTCGATGATCGACGTCATCAACGCCCACAAGGCGTGCCACATCATGACGGTCGAGGACCCCATCGAGTTCCTCCACCAGCACAAGGCGGCTGTCGTCAACCAGCGCGAGGTCGGCGAGGACACCTACTCCTTCGCCGCCGCGCTCAAGCACGTCCTGCGCCAGGATCCCGACGTCATCCTCGTGGGTGAGATGCGCGACCTGGAGACGATCTCCACCGCGCTCACCGCGGCGGAGACCGGCCACCTGGTGTTCGCCACCCTCCACACCCAGGACGCCCCGCAGTCCGTGGACCGCGTCATCGACGTGTTCCCGGCGCACCAGCAGCAGCAGGTGCGGGTGCAGCTCGCCGCGTCGCTCCAGGGCATCGTGACCCAGCAGTTGGTCCCGACGCCGGGCGGCCACGGCCGAGTGGTGTGCTCGGAGGTGCTGGTGGCGACGCCTGCGGTCCGCAACCTCATCCGTGAGGGCAAGACCCACCAGATCTACTCCGCCATGCAGGCAGGCGGGAAGTTCGGCATGCAGACCATGGACATGTCGTTGGCCAACCTCGTCAAGGCCGGGAAGATCTCCCTGGAGACCGCCTTGGAGCGCTGCGCCAACGAACAAGATCTCCGACGCCTCATCGGCGGCGGGCAGTAAGGGGACGAGGGGATGGCTGAGACCTACACCTACAAGGTCCGCGACAAGGCGGGGAAGATGCTGCAGGGCTCGATCGAGGCCGACAGCACGACCCTGGTCGCCAACAAGCTGCGGCAGATGGGCTACGTGCCCCTCGCCATCGACAAGAAGGCGACGGGCGGCGTCAACAAGGAGCTCTCGCTCTTCAAGCCCAAGGTGAAGCTGAAGGACATCGCCGTCTTCAGCCGCCAGTTCGCCACCATGATCAACTCCGGGCTCTCGCTGCTCCGGGCGTTGAACATCCTCGAGGAGCAGACCCAGAGCAAGGCGCTCAAGGACATCCTCAAAGAGGTTCGCACCGACGTGGAGAAGGGCTCCTCGCTGTCGCAGGCGCTGGCCCGCCACCCCCGGGCGTTCAACCGCCTCTACATCGCCATGGTGCGAGCGGGCGAGACGGGCGGCGTGCTCGATTCGGTGCTGCTCCAGCTCTCCGACACCATCGAGAAGCAGGTCGAGCTGAAGCGCAAGATCAAGGCGGCCATGACCTACCCGGTCGCCGTGCTCAGCCTGGTGCTGCTCATCGTGACGGTGATGCTCCTGTTCGTCGTGCCGACGTTCAAGAACATCTACGCCGACCTGGGCGGCACGCTCCCGCTGCCCACCCGCATCCTGCTGGTGATCTCCACGATCCTGAAGAAGTGGTTCCCGCTGATCTTCGTGGGTCAGGTCGCCTTCGTGGTCCTGTTCAAGCGGTGGATCCAGACCGACAAGGGCCGGGCGGCGTGGGACGTCTTCAAGCTGAAGCTGCCCGTCTTCGGCGGCTTGGTGCACAAGACGGCACTCACCCGCTTCTCCCAGACGCTCTCCAGCCTGCTGCGGGCGGGTGTGCCCATCCTGGAGTCGCTGGAGATCACCTCGGAGACCGTGGGCAACACCGTCGTGTCGAACTGCGTCAAGGAGATGCAGGAGGGCGTGAAGCAGGGCGAGCCCATCGCCAAGCGCATGGCCGAGCACACCAAGGTGTTCCCGCCGATGGTGACGCAGATGCTGGCCGTGGGCGAGGAGACGGGCGCCGTCGACACCATGCTCGACAAGGTCGGCGAGTTCTACGAGCAGGAGGTGGAGGCGACGGTCGACGCGCTCACCTCGCTGCTGGAGCCCCTGCTGATCATGGTGCTGGGCGGTGCCGTCGGCGGCATGGTCGTGGCGCTGTACATGCCGATGTTCAACGTCATCAAGCTCATCCAGTAGCCGCCGTCATACGCACGAACGACCACACGGCCCGCCGGGAGGCGGGCCGTGTCGCGTCCCGGGGACTAGTCCGAACGGTGACGACGAGTCATTTCGACGGCGGGCGGTCAACACTCGGTGTCCACGTCCGATAGCCCCAGCATGTGCTCGATCACCCGCCCACGCGGGCCGGCGAACGACGACGGCTTCTCGCTGGTCGAGCTTCTGGTCGTGGTGGCCGTCATCGGCGTCCTGGTCGCTATCGCCGTCCCCGCCTTCCTGGGCGCCCAGAACGGCGCCAAGTCCCGAGGGGCCCAAGCCAACGTGCGCACCGCACTGAGCGCAGCCAAGACCGTCCACCCCGAGTACGAGGCGTACTGGCTGACAAGCGACGCGGCCACGCTCACCCTGCTGAACCGGGCGGAGCCGTCGTTGCAGTGGACGGCGACCATGGGCAGCCCCTCCCGCAACGCCACCGAGGTGAGCTGGTCGTCGACGCCCACGGCGATGACCCTCGCCGTGCGCGCCACCAACGGCGACTGCTTCTACGTGCGCGACGATGCCGACCCCACCAGCGTCGGTGCGGGCACCTCGTACGGCAAGACGATCGACACCGACGCGACATCGTGCGACGCCGATGGGCCCGGGCCCGTGTGGCAGCCCTCGCAGGCCGCGGGGTGGCCGCCGAGCGGCGCCAGCGCCTGAGTGAGCCGGCTGTCGTCCGAACCCGCCGGAAAGTTGCTCAAGTCGGGCGGAGGTGGTGGCGATACTTCTCTTGCGAGCAGGTGCTCTTGAAAAGGCAAACCCGTCGGGAGGCGGGGGCGCAACGCCACGGAGCCGATCCCCACATCTCGTGGGAAGGCCAGCCGGGCTGCCTGGAGGACCGATTCCGGTGAGTACGGGTCGGGCCCGATGGGAGGGGTTTACGGCTCGCAATCCATTGACATTCACCGGAAAGGGAAACCCAACATGATTGACGCCCTTCGCAAGCGTCTCGAGAAGGATGAGGAAGGCTTCACCCTCATCGAGCTCATGGTCGTCGTGCTGATTATCGGCATCCTCGTGGCCATCGCCGTCCCGACCTTCCTCAACGCGCAGAACAACGCCAAGAGCAAGGCCGCCCAGTCGAACGCCCGCTCTGCCCTGAGCGCCGCCAAGACCGTCCATGCCGAGAAGGAGACCTACGACATCGCCCTCGCCGACCTCCAGGCCGCCGAGCCGTCGCTGGATTGGGTCGCCACCGAGGCCGCAGCGTCGGTCAACGTCGACGACATCAGCTGGGATGCAACGACCAGCGAGTTCCGTATTGCCGTGCGTGCCAAGAACGCCGACTGCTTCCTCATCAAGGACAACGTCGTCGCTGGTGGCGGTGGCACCCAGTACGCCAAGCTGATCGGCACGACCACTGCGACCTGCAAGTCGGATGCCGCGGCGAACTTCCGTTCGTCGCAGACCGACGGCTGGCCTTCGGGCAACGTCGCCAGCTCGGCGCCTGCCGCCTAAGCAGCACCATCGAAGCAACTGCACAAGCGGGCGGGGCGAAAGCCCCGCCCGCTTCGCGTCCCGCCCCTAACCTCCGACCGTGACCGCCTCGCTCGTCGTCCTGGCCGCACTGTTCGGGCTCGCCGTCGGCTCCTTCCTCAACGTCGTGATCCACCGCGTCCCCCGCAAGGAGTCGGTCGTCTCGCCCCGCTCCCGGTGCCCGGGGTGCGGCACCGAGTTGGCCAACCGTGACAACGTCCCGCTGTTCTCCTGGCTGGTGCTCCGCGGGCGGTGCCGGACGTGCGCCATGCCCATCTCGCCCCGCTACCCCGCCGTCGAGCTCGGCACCGCGGTGCTCTTCGCCCTCCTGGCCGTCCGCTTCGCCGACGATGCCGCCGTGCTGCCCGCCTTCCTGGTGCTGGGCGCTGCGCTGCTCGCCATCTCGCTGGTCGACCTCGAGCACTTCATCGTCCCCAACCGCATCGTCTACCCCACCCTGTTCCTTCTGGCACCCCTGTTGGTGCTCGCCGCCGTGGTCGACGACGACCTGTCGTCGCTGCGTGGCGCCGTCCTGGGCGGCCTGCTCGGGTTCACCCTGCTGTTCGTGATCCACTTCGTCAGCCCCCGGGCGATGGGTTTCGGCGACGTGCGCCTGGCCGGCTTGCTCGGGGTGGCCCTGGGGTGGCTCGACCTCGGGCACGTCCTCCTCGGCCTGTTCCTCGGCTTCCTGACCGCCTCGGTGGTGAGCCTCACGCTCATCGGCTTGAAGGTCCGGTCCCGCAAGGACCGCATCCCCTTCGGCCCGTTCCTCGCCCTCGGTGGGCTGCTCGCTGTCCTCCTGGGCGAGCCCATCCTGCGCTGGTACGGGGTGTGACGGATGTTGCCACTGGCAAGTGGAGTTAAAGCATGTGGTTTTTGTTGACGATGTAGTTCGCTGTGCGTAGAGTGTCACCAGAGCGGGCGGCTCGTCGGAGATCGAGGCCGAGCATGTCCTTGGATACGGAACACCGCTTGCTACGAGTACAGGAAGTCGCCGAGGCGATGCGCGTGTCGAACATGACCGTCTACCGCCTCATCCAGTCCGGCGAACTGGTCGCGACGCGTGTCGGCCGCAGTTATCGGATCAGGGAGCGTGACGTGGACGCCTACCTCGCCAGGGGGACGGCCTGATGGCAACCCGGGTGGTCGGACTCGACATCGGCAGCTACGCCGTACGTGCCGCCGAGGTGACGCTGGGCGGGCAGCCGACTCTCGAGCGCTTTGCCCAGGTGACGCTGGCGCCGGGCGCCGTGCGCGGGGGAGAGGTCATCGACCCCGGCGCCGTGAGCGCCGCCATTCGGCGCCTGTGGAGCGACGGCGGGTTCAAGTCGAAGCGCGTGGTCGTCGGCGTCGCCAACCAGCGGGTCGTCGTCCGGCAGGCCGAGATGGCGCAGATGAGCGAGTCCGACCTGGAGTCGGCTCTCCGGTTCGAGGCCCAGGAGCTCATCCCCATCCCCATCGAGGATGCCATCCTCGACTTCCAGATCCTGGGGGACACCGTCAGCCCCACGGGCGAGCCCCGCATGCGGGTGCTCCTGGCCGCCGCCCAGCGCGACATGGTGCGGACGCACCTGGCCGCCGTCGAAGGCGCCGGACTGAGCGCCGCTGCCGTCGACGTCGTCCCCTTCGCCCTGGTGCGCTCGTTGACCCTCGGCGCCTCGATGTTCGAGGGCGACGGCAGCGCTGAAGCCATCGTGTGCATCGGCGGCGGTGTGACCAACGTGGTGGTGCACGAGCAGGGAATCCCCCGCTTCGTGCGGGTGCTCCTCGTCGGCGGCGACGACCTCACCCAGGCCATCGCCCGCGACCTCAACGTCGATGTGGACATGGCCGAAGACCTGAAGCGCCGTGTGGGTAGCGGCTCCGGCGACGAGACCGTTGCCCGAGCGGGCCAGATCGTGAGTAGCCGGCTCGGCACGCTGGTCGAGGAGATCCGCGGCTCCATCGACTACTACACGGCGCAGGCGCAGTCGGCGCCCATCTCCCGCATCATCGTGACCGGCGGCGCCAGCCGCACGGCCGGCCTCATGGAGCGCCTCCAGTCGCAACTGGGCGGCCGGGTCGAGCCGGGCCACCCGTTGGCGGGCATGCGCCTGGGCTCGTTGGGCATCGGCGAATCGCAGCTCGCCGAGCTCGAATCGCTGCTCGCCGTTCCCGTCGGCCTGGCCTTGGCGGGCGAGGTGCACAAGGGCACACGGCGCATCTCGCTGCTCCCGCGTGAGATCGCGGTCGGCCGCACGCAGCGTCGCCAGACGGCAGGCGTGGTGATCGGCGTGGGCGCGCTGGCGGCGTTGCTGTTGGCGCTGTGGGCGGCCAAAGCCGCCGAGGTGGCCGACGAGCGCGAAGAGGCCGACGAAGCCGAGCAGGAGGTCACGACGCTGCAGCAGCAGCGGTCGCAGTTGGCCGCTCAGAGCACGCTGGCGGCCGACGTCTCGCGACTCGAGGCCCAATTCCGCTTCGCCTTGGCGGACGACATCGCCTGGCCGAAGCTCTTCAACGAGGTCGCCAGCGTGATCCCCAACGACGTCTGGTTGGCGAGCTTCACGGGCACCAAGGGATCGCCGGGCACGGTGAGCGTGAACGGCCGCGGCTTCGACCAGACGTCGACGGCCCGCTGGCTGCAGCGTGCCGACGGCATCGAGGCCTTCGATGCCCTCTGGGTGGCGAACTCCACCAAGACGGGGGTGGGTGCGCAGGCGATCGTCAACTTCACCTCGCAGGCGAACCTCACCGCCGCCGCCCGCTCGACTCGGTTGCAGACCCGCCTCGGGGAGGGAGCACAATGAACCGGCGTGCACTGGGGATCGGCGCCCTCGCCGCCGTCCTCGTGATCGTGCTGTGGTACATGCTCCTGTGGAGCCCGGCCAGCGGTGACGTGCAGGAGGCCAACGACCGTCAGGAGCAGGCCGAGCAGCAGGCCGCTCAGTTGCGCTCGGAAATCCAGCGGCTACGGGCCGCCCAGCAGAACGAGCCCGCCCAGCGTGCTCGTCTGGAGGCGCTGCGGGCCGGGATCCCGGAGGACCCCAACCTGGCGCAGTTCATCCTCGACACCAACGACGCTGCCGTCCGGGCGGGGATCGAGTTCATCAGCGTTGCACCGACGCCTCCGGCGGCGGCTGCTCCGCCGGCGGCGGCGGCGGCGACGGCCACGACGACGACGGTGGCAGCGGGCGGTCCTGCTGCGGCCACGCCGCCCGCCGAGATCCGGGTGAACCTCCAGATCCAGGGCGGGTACTTCCAGGTGCTCGACTTCCTCAACCGCCTCGACCTCATGCCTCGCATCGTGGTGACCGACACCATCACGGTGACGGCGGACCAGGTGGGCCGGCTCTCGGTGACCATCGCAGCCCGCATGTTCACCGGCAGCGTCCCGCCCGGCTTCGGCGGTCCGGCGGCCACGACGACGACCACCACGACTGCGGCGGGTGCGACGACGACCACGGTCGCCGGGGCGACGACGACCGCCCCGGGCGCGACGACCACCACGACTGCGGGAGCCCAGCCATGACGCAACCGTCCGAAGCGCCTGCCGGGGCCCCCAACCGGCTGCCCGTCATCCTCGGCGCCGGGCTGGCCGCCGTCTTGTTGATCTTCGTCCTCACCCGCTTGGTCGGCGGCGGCGACGATGCCGAGGAGACGACGACGCCGACCACGACATCGGGCGTGCGGGCGACGACGACGACCACCACGGTTCCGCCGTCGGGCGAGCCGGTAGAGACGTTCGAGGTCTTCACCAGCAAGAACCCGTTCCTGCCGCTTCGCGTCGTCGGCGGCGGCGGCGCCACGGGTGGCACCTCGACGGGCGGTACGTCGACCGGGGGCACGACCACCGGCGGCACCTCGACCGGCGGCACGTCGACTGGTGGCACGTCGACCGGGCGAACGGGCACCGGCGGCACCTCGACGGGGGGTACGTCTACCGGGACGGGCACGGGCACGGGCACGGGCACGGGCACCTCGGGCACCAGCGCGGGCAGCACGTCGCCGCGGCGCAGCGATCGCGTCACGCTCGTCGACGTTTTCGTGGAACGGGGCCGCGTGGTCGCCAACGTCCGGGTGAACGACACCGTCCACAAGGTCGGCGAGGGCGACACCTTCGCCACCAGCTACAAGGTGCTGTCGCTGTCGCAGGCGGACGAGTGCGGCCGGTTCGCCTTCGGCGACGACACCTTCCGCCTCTGTCGCGGGGAACAGACGCTCAAGTAGCAGCGCGCCGACGACGATGTTCGAGAAGGCGGCCCTCGGGCCGCCTTCGTCGCGTGTTCCTCGAACGCACGAGCTTCGGAAAAAGCTCTCAGCCCGTGCCGCCGAGGTGCCGACACATTCGGGGAGATGAGAAAGCCCATGCGTCGCGACGAAGCCGATACCCGCGAGGACGGGTTCACGCTGGTGGAGATGGTGGTTGCCATCGCCGTCCTGGCGGCGACCGTGCTCGCCGTGTCCGGCGTGCTCGAGTCCGGGCTGCGCAGCCTCGCCGCCGCCAAGGCGCGTGCTCGTGCCAACCAGATCGCCACCGAGGGCATCGAGGACCTCCAGCGCTTCGCCTTCAACAACTTGGGCCTGTGCGACGCCCCGTCGGGGACGCCGCCCGCGGGCTTGGAGACGCTGGTCACACTGCCGAACTGCCCGGCTGCTCCCGCCTACGAGAACCCGTGCCAGCCCGGCGTCGCAGGCAACGTGCCGAAGGCCGAGTACCCGTGCGTGGTGAACAGCGTCAACTACACCGTCAAGCGGTACGTGGCGTGGAGCGACGCCCTGCAGACGACCAAGCGACTGGCGGTGTTCGTGGAGTGGACGGACCTGGTGGGCAACCATCAGGTGTCGCAGCAGAGCTCGCTGCGGGCGCCCGACCAGGCCGCCATCACGGGCTTGGCGCCCCCCACCTTCACCAGTCAGCCCACCGCCCTGGGCACGGAGTCGCCGCTGGGCCTCGACGGCGATCGCCGCTTGGTGTCCTCGTCCGCCATCCAGCTCGCGGCGACGACGTCGAACCTGCGCATCGAGGCCACCGGGTCGCTGTCGAGCGCCATCCCCACCCATCAGCCGACCGACCAGTTGGACATCGTGGTGGCGAACTTCAGCGCCTTCCCCACGTACAACGGGTTCCCCGTCACGATCACCGGGGGCGGGAACAGCGAGTCGTTCACGGTGCTCGCCGGGGCGGGCACCGGCAACTGGCTCGTGCAGGCGCGCGGCTCGACGTCGCTTCCGAGCGGGTCGACAGTGCACTTTGCGGGCGACCGCGTCTACGCGCTGTTGCGGACGTTGGCGGGCAACGGCAGCCCCCAGACGTCGACGGTCTTCCTCACCTCGGCCAACGGCACGAACTGGTCCAGCGAGGTCACCCGTGACAGCCATCCGACGTTCACCTTCGGAGAAGGCGCCCAGTACGTGGCGTTCGGGATCGTGCGAGCCGCCGACGGCAAGACGTCGGGCGCCTTCGCGGGCAACAGCCTCACCTTCTGCCCGGTCGTCGTCGGCTGTTCGCCGCTCTCGCAGCCCGAGGTCACGCCTGCGCTGTGGCCGTCGACCGTCGCCCTCGGGTCGGCGGGCGAGCTCGTGAACGACATCGACGTCGAGGTCACAACCAAGAACGCCACGTCGGCCGACACCGTGACCCTCAGCTTCCTCACCCGCTCGGGCACCATCACCGTCGCCCTCCAGCAGAAGGCGGGGACAACCTGCCCGGGGCCGGACACGGCGACGACCGGTGTGGTGTGCTCGTGGACCGGCACAGTGGCGACCACTGAAGGCCACAGCTTCTCCCCGGGCTCGCAGAACTTCTACTTCGCGGCCCAGCAGGTGCTCGACACCGTGAACCCGCTCACCATCGACAAGGGGTCCACCGGCGTGGCCCCGCCGCAGGCGGTGACGTTCGGATGAGGCGCCTCTTCGACCGTGCCGAGCGCGACGAGCGCGGCTTCACCATCACCGAGGTCACGCTCACCCTTTTGATCCTGAGCATCGTGCTCATGGTGGCCTTCGACTTCCTCGACCGGGCCTCGATCCTCACCATGCGAGCCGATGCCCACGGCCGGGCGGAAGCCGAGGTACAGACGGCGATGCGCGTGGTGTCGCAGAACGTGCGGAGTGCCTCGCCCGTCGGAGAGCCGTGTACCTCGACCACCGATACGCCTCCTGCGGGCGAGTCGGCGCTGCCTGCCGGCTACGCCGACTGCATGCAGTTCACCGTGCGCCGCACCACGACCGCCCTCGACACCTGCGCCCGCACCGAGTTCCTCTACGCCTTGGTGCCCGTCTCGGGTTCGACCACGCGCAAGCTCGTCGAGAACCGACGTGAGTACACGGGGACGACGGCGAGCTGCACACAAGGGCCCCTTCGCCAGCGGCGCGTGCTGCTCGAGCGGGTGGCGAACACGACTCCTGCCCAGCCGCTGTTCGCGTACTACGGGAGCGACGGCGCCGCCATCCCGACCAGCGACACGGCGGCGATCAAGAAGGCGAGCTCGGTACGCATGACCCTGGCGGTGCGGTTCCAGCAGTCCGCCGATCCCATCGTCCTGACCAGCAGCGCGGCGCTGCGCAACATTCGCTAGGAGCGTCATGCAGCCCAACATCCGGTTCCGCGGTGAGGACGGCAGCATCGCGGTCACCGCCATGGTGAGTTTCATCGCGCTGGCCGTGACCGCAGCCATGCTGACCACCGTCTTCCGCGACATCCGCGTGTCGCGACGTGCCGGTGATTCCGCCAACGCCCTCCAAGTGGCCGACGCCGGCATCAACGATGCCGTGAAGTCGTTGCGCGATGCCGTCGCCGTGGCAGGCGGGTGCCCGTGGGCGCCGTCGACGACGATGGCGTTCAGCCGCACCAGCACACTGGCAGGCGGCGAGTACACGTTCTGTGCTTTCCCCGACACCGATGTATCCGGGCGCGCCATCTGGCACATCGACGCCACGGCCACCGATGCAACCGGTGTCAAGCGCCGGCTGCGTGCCGATGCGGCCGCCGTCCCGCTGTACCCGAACGCCATCAACGTGCTGGCGTCGGGCAGCTTCTCGTCCGGCTTCAGCGTCGACAGCTTCAAGGACGAGGTGAACCGCTGCACCAAGAAGGGGTACGTCGGTACGAACAGCCCCAACACGTTCACGTTCGGCAACAGCGGCAACAACAGCTCGGAGAACTGCCAGAACAACCCGAACGGCACGTTCCCGTACCCGCCCGACGGGTGTGTCGCCTACTCGCGGGACGGCAGCGCCACCATCCGGCCGTCGCAGATCGGCCCGGGCCAGTGCCCGCCCGCGCACACCACCACAGCGTCGCCGCAGTACATCGCGCCGTCGGTTGGTCGGCCCGAGACCTGGGACCTGCCCGCGGGCGGCGCCCAAGGCGACAACTTCACGTGCAACTCGGCCACGCTCCAGGCGGGCAAGACCTACTTCTACTCGTCGGTCACCCTGGCGGAGAACTGCGGCTTCCCGACGGGCGGGCCCTACCCGACGATGGCCACGCCGACGAAGATCTACACCAACTCGCTCACCTTGGCGGGCGGCCAAGGCTCGAGCAGCCTCAACCCCATCAATCTGCCCCCGAACTCGGCGACGGTGTGCGGGCCGACCCATGGGCTGTCGGGCGCCAATCCCCTGTACTGCCCCGGGTGGGCAGGCGGGCTCCAGATCTTCGTCAACGCCGGGCCGGTGACGTTCAGCGGCAACCACTCGACGTTCTGGGGGGTCATCACGGCGCCGAGCTCCACGGTGACGTGGAGCGGCGGCGGCGGTTCGCAGTGGGAGATCTTCGGGTCCCTCGTCGCCAGGAGCGTGTCGGGCGCCGTGCAGGCCAAGTGGCACTACGACGAAAGCCTCGGTGCGCTGACGAGCGGTCGCTTCACGCCGCAGAACTGGCGTGAGGAGCCGCTCCAGTAGCTCGCCGGGCTCCGGGGGCGCGCACATGCCGCCCACTACGATGAGGGCGTGCTTCGCTTCCTGACCGCTGGTGAATCCCACGGCCGCGCCCTCGTCGTGGTCGTGGAGGGGTTGCCCGCCGGGCTCCCGCTCACGGTGGAAGACGTGCAGGGCGAGTTGGCCCGTCGTCGCCTCGGTTACGGCCGCGGCCCGCGCATGCGCTTCGAGCAGGACGAAGTGACCCTGCTCGGGGGTGTGCGGCACGGCCGCACGCTGGGCTCCCCGGTCGCCATCGAGATCGGCAACACCGAGTGGCCCAAGTGGGAGCAGGAGATGTCGCCCGCGCCCGGCCGGACGGAGAAGCCGCTCACCCAGCCCCGCCCAGGCCACGCCGACCTGGCGGGCATGCAGAAGTACGGCTTCACCGATGCCCGCGACGTCCTGGAGCGGGCCTCGGCTCGCGAGACGGCCGCACGCGTGGCGGCGGGCACGTGCGCCAAGGCGCTGCTGTCGACGATCGACGTGTCGATTCTGAGCCACATCGTGCAGATGGGTGCCGCGGCGTCGAAGGCGACCGCTCGCCCCACGCCGGCCGACCTGGCCCGCATCGACGAGTCGCCCGTGCGCTGCTTCGATGCCGCCGCCGAGGACGCCATGATCGGCGAGGTGAAGGCGGCGGCCAAGGACGGCGACTCGCTGGGCGGCGTGGCGGAGGTGCTCGCCTACGGCGTCCCCGTCGGGCTGGGCAGCCACGTCCACTGGGACCGCAAGCTCGACGCCCTGCTGGCCCAGGCGCTCATGAGCATCCAGGCCGTCAAGGCCGTCGAGATCGGCGACGGCGTCGAGGTCGCCGCCCGCCGCGGCTCCGAGGCCCACGACCCCATCACGTGGGTCGACGCCACCCGCGAGTACGCCCGCGACTCCGACCTGGCCGGCGGCGTCGAGGGCGGCATCTCGACGGGGACGCTCCTCGCCGCTCGGGCCTACATGAAGCCGCTGGCCACGCTGAACCGTCCCGTGCTCAAGACCGTCGACGTCAACACCAAGGAGGAGACGGTCTCGTTCAAGGAGCGCACCGACGTGACGGCCGTGCCCGCCATGGGCGTCGTGGCGGAGACCATGGTGGCGCTGGTGCTGGCGGGCGAGGCCGTGCGCAAGTTCGGCGGCGACTCCGTCGACGAGTTCGTCCGCAACCACCGTGCCTACCACGACTCGCTTGCCTGAGCACCCCAAGCGCATCTTCCTCGTCGGCATGATGGGCGCAGGCAAGACGACGGTGGGGCGCCTCCTGGGCGAACGCCTCGGCCGCGACCACCTCGACACCGACGAGCAGGTGGTGCGCAACACCGGCCGCACGGTCCCGGAGATCATGGAGGCCGAGGGGGTGCCAGCGTTTCGGATCGAGGAGAAAAAGGCGCTGGCCCAGGGGGCGACCGCCGACAAGCCGATCGTGGTGTCGGCCGGCGGCGGTGTCGTCCTCGACCCCGACAACCGGGCCTGCCTGCGCAAAAACGGATTCACCGTCTGGCTGCGAGCGGGCATCGAGACCATGGCCGAGCGCGTGGGCAGCGGCGAGGGCCGTCCGCTGCTCGGCGACGACCCGGAGGCCGCGCTGCGTCGCCTGTACCCCGAGCGGGAGCCCTACTACGTCGAAGTGGCCGACCTGGTGGTCGACGTCGACGACCTCACCCCCGAGCAGGTGGTCGACCGCATCGTGGCGGCGCTGCCATGATCACCGTCCCCGTCTCGCTGGGCGACCGCTCCTACGACGTGCTCGTCGGCGCGGGCGCGCGTCACCGCCTGCTGGAGGTGCTGCCCCACGGGGTGCAGCGCGCCGCGGTTGTCACCCAGGAGAACGTCGGCGTTCCCGTCGACCCGGGCGTCGAGCACCGGACCTTTCTCATGGACGAGGGCGAGGACGCCAAGTGCATGGAGACGGTGGAGGAACTGTGCCGCGGCTTCGCCCGCTGGGGCCTGACCCGTGCCGATGTCGTCGTCGCCGTGGGCGGAGGCGTGGTGACCGACACCGCCGGGTTCGCCGCTGCGGTCTACCACCGCGGCGTTCCCGTCGTGCACGTGTCGACCACGCTGCTCGGCCAGGTCGACGCAGCCATCGGGGGCAAGACGGGCGTCAACCTGCCCGAGGGCAAGAACCTCGTCGGCGCCTACTGGCAGCCCGCCGCCGTGCTGTGCGACACCGAGGTGCTGGCGACGTTGCCGCCTCGCGAGTACGCCAGCGGCTGCGGGGAGATGGCGAAGTACCACTTCCTCGGCGGCGACGGCTTGGAGGACCTGCCCATCGACGAGCGGGTGGCCCGCTGCGTCGAGATCAAGGCCGAGGTGGTGGCGAGCGACGAGCGGGAGGGCGGTCGCCGGGCCATCCTCAACTACGGCCACACGCTGGCCCACGCCCTGGAGACGGCGGGGAGGTACGACCTGCGCCACGGCGAGGCGGTGGCGGTGGGCCTGGTGTTCGCCGCCCGCCTCGCCCGTCGCCTCGGTCGCATCGGCGACGACGAGGTGGAGCGCCACTACCGCGTGGTGCGGGGCTACGGCCTGCCCGACCGGCTTCCGGCGGAGGCAGCGCCGGGGGCGTTGCTCGAGCTCATGGCGCGCGACAAGAAGGCCTTGCGCGGTCTGACGTTCGCCCTCGACGGCAACGAGGGCGTCACCGTCGTCCACGGCATCGACGCGGGCGACGTCATGGCGGTCCTGAAGGAGATGCAAAGCGAATGACGACTGTCCTGCTGCTGTCCGGCGCCAACCTGAACCTGCTCGGCACCCGCGAGCCCGCGGTGTACGGGACCGAC
>JAHWLA010000202.1 GCA_019347595.1 Actinomycetota bacterium | reverse complement strand
CGATAGCTCCACACGTGCGTCCACGCCCACGCCGCGGTCAGCCCCACCGTGACGACGCCGATGCCCGCGGCCAGCCCCTGGCGCTGGGTCGAGCGCCGCCCGCCCCACAGGGCAGCGGCTTCCACGGCCAGCGCGGCGCCGATGTAGAGCGGGAAGCGCGGCGTCGTCATGCCGAGCTCGGCGACGGCCAGGCTGTAGGCGCCCCGCACGGCGATCGCCCCCACGGTGGTGATCAACGCGCCACCCGGTCCGAGGACGGCGCGCGCCGTGGTGAGGCCGAGCCCCGCGGCGAGCGCGATCAGCACCGGGTGGTAGAGCGCCTGCCACTGAGGAACGCCGAGGTCGTACTCCAACTGCCACGCCGACAACGCCACCATGAGCACGGCGGCGAACACGATCTTGAGCGGCACCATGATCGATCTGCGTCCGGCATCGGGCCCTGCCTCGGCCAGCAGCAGCCACACCGCGAAGGGGCTGAAGGCGGCCGACGAGATCATCGTCAGGTGGGTCGGTCCCCACATCGACACGTCGAGCCCGTAGAAGTGGTGCCAGACCTCGTCGGCCCCGAAGGCGAGCATGGCTGCCGCACCGGCCAGCACCAAAGTCGCCGCGCCCAGCGGCACCCGCAGCCGCCCCACCCGCCAGCCGGTCGTGATGCGCGCCCGCGTCGCCAGCGGGATGGCCAGGAGCCCGGCCACCAGGATGAGGGCCAAGCCGGTGATGAGGGCGACGTGGGGCGGCGAGAACAGGAACTCGTCGCGGCCCTCGTCGATGTGCCAGGCCACGTCCCAGTAGAAGCCGAGCGCGGCCATCGGCAGCGCCCCGCCCAGCATGGTGAGGACGGGGATGGCCACCCAGTCGGGCAGGCCGGTGACGCGTGCCGCGCCGTCGCCCACCCGGAACAACAGGTTGCGGCCCCGGCCTGTCCACGTGAGCGCGGCCGCGCACCCGAGGAACACCGCCATGATCGGAACCGGCACCAGCCACAGGGCGCCGAAGTGGGCGAAGCCGTGCCAGAGCGGGCCGGAACCGTGGGCGAGCAGTGCGTTCACGTCGTCACCTCCGCGGGTGCGTGCTTCGACTGGTGCTCGTGCGATCGGGCCGCCCACCGCCGCACGTGGGGCAGGTCGTCGTCGAGCCAGAACACGTCGTCGTCGGTCACCACCAACAGCTCCTCGAACTTGGCCGCCACGTCGCCTGTCCCCAGGTGGGGCTCGACCGCCCACAAGCCGGGCGTCGGGGGATGGGCGGAGCGCTTCGAGTTCGACCACAGCGGCGACCATCCCTGGGCGCGGCCGACCGTGGCGCTGCGCACGAGGGCGCGCAGGCTGCGCAGCCCGAACCCTGCGACGACGACGTTGGCCGGGTGCGCGGGCAGCGGGCCGACCTGGTGGGCGATGACCCCGAACGGATAGGCCTGGTGTCGGTTCTCGTAGCCCTGCGACGCGGCCAGCTCGTCGACCGCCTCGTAGATCTCGCGCAACGGCCGACGCTCGCGCGCCAGCTCGAGGATGAGCGAACGATGGACGGCGAGGTCGTCGAGGATGCCGTCGAGCGTGGGGTTGGCGCCGAGCGAGGAGGCGTACCCGATGTCGGCGGTGGCGCCGGCGACGACCGGTGCGCAGTCGAGGATGAACGGCATGCCCTCGACCAGTTGGCGGTCGGTGGGGAAGAACTGGAGCGGCGTGCGGAACCCGCGGAACGCGGTGCGGTCGCCGAACCAGGCGAAGGGCACGTGGAACCAGTCGTCGACGCCCGCGGCGACCAGCCACTCGCGCATGCGGCGGGCGACGGCCCGCTCGGTCACGCCGGGCTCCAGGCCGGCGGCGACCGACTCGGCGCACCGGTAGGCCAGCTGTTGGACGGCTCGGTACCGCTCGAGGTCGTCCGCCGCGGGCGTCCACACGGAGTTAGTTCTCACCCCACGACCGTGCCAGTAAACAGTGTCAATGTCAACCTGAACTGATACAGTGACGGATGTCATGGAGTACCGCATCGACGAGCTGGCCCGCCAGGCGGGCGCCACCGTGCGCAACGTGCGCGCCTACCAGGATCGGGGCTTGCTGCCCCCGCCCCGCCGCGTCGGACGCGTCGGTGTCTACACCGAGCACCACTTGGTGCGTCTCCGCCTGATCGGCGAGCTGCTCCGCCGCGGCTACAGCCTGGCCAACATCGCCGAGCTGCTCTCGGCCTGGGAGCGCGGCGGCGAACTGCGCGACGTACTGGGCCTGGAGATGGCCGTGGCCGGGCCGTGGTCGGACGAGGCGCCGGTACACATGACGGCCGACGACCTGGCCGGGTTGTTCGAGGGCATCGACGCCGCCGACGCCCTGGCCCGGGCGGTCGATGCGGGGTTTCTGGAGCTGGAGGGTGACGGCTTCAGGGTGGCCTCACCGAGGGAGCTCCAGGCGGCTGTCGAGCTCGTCGCCGCCGGGGTGCCGCTCATTGCCGTCCTCGGACTGGGCGCCGACCTGCGCAAGCGCATCGACGACGTGGCGGCCTCGTTCGTGGAGCTCGTCTCCACCCATGTGTTCGATGCCGTCGGCGACCTCTCGGAGGCCGACGTGCCCCGGCTGGCCGACCTGGTGCGGCGGCTGCGCCCGCTGGCCCAGACGGTGGTCGACGCCGAGCTGGCCCGGGCCATGGAGCGCAATGCCCGGGCGCGCCTGGGGGAGCGCTTGGCGGCCTTGTTCGACGCCCCCGACGAAGCCGCCTCGTGATGCTTCCGTAGCCGCCGGGTTTACGGAAGGATAATCGAGTATCCGATGCGCTGGCCGCCGCCCGGGGCGGCGGGCGGTTGACCCCAAGGCGCTGCACGGGTGGCACGCCCGGCTCATGCGGCACAGTGCCCTTGACCCGGGCATGGTCGGCGCCTTTCGCGCCGCGCCGGGCTGGATCGGGGGCAGCAGCCCGCGTGACGCCGCCTACGTCCCCCCGCCGCCGGAGCCTGTACCCGGGCTCGTGGCCGACCTGCTGCGCTTCGTGAACCGCACCGACATCGACCAGGTGACGCAGGCAGCCGTCGCCCACGCGCAGTTCGAGACCATCCGTCCCTACGGCGAGGGCAACGGCCGCATCGGGCGCGTTGTCGTGCTGTGGGTGTTGTCCCGACGGCTGCGAGTCGCCATCCCGCCCACGGTGAGCGTGCTGATCGCTCGCGATCCCCGCGGCTACCTCTCGGGCCTCTACCTGTTTCGCACAGGCGAGCTCGACGCCTGGGTCGGCTGGTTCGCCGAGGTGGTGCGCAAGGCGGGCGAGGCGGCCGTCGAGTGGGCCGAGGAAGTGGAGACCGTCCTCGCCGGATGGCAGGAGCGACTGGTCGGCCTCCGCGTCGATGCGGCGGCGCGGGCTGCGCTCGGCGAGTTGCCGGGGCACCCCGTGGTGTCCGCCGAGGTCGCGCCGGCCGGCTCGGCGTGTCGGAACGGGCCGCCCGTTCGGCGTTGGCCGTGCTGGCCGAGCGGGGGATCGTGGAGCCGTTCGAGGTGCGGGGCGGCCGAGCAGGAAGACCGCGCCACTGGTGGGTGGCCCGCGAGCTAGTGGAGCTCGCCGGGCGGTGGACCGGCTGACCGCGCCGTCGACGTCGAGCTAGCGCGACACGCCGACGCCGCCCGGCGTCGACCCGCCGTAGCGCTGCTTCTCCCGCCCGAGGTCCAGGGGACGCAGTGCCGCCCGTCCTCGTAGCACCGAATCGTCGAGCTGCTCGGCGGGAACCACCCAGGCGATCTCGAACTCGAGGCCGTCGGGGTCGCGCCCGTACAGGCTCTTCGTCGTGCTGTGGTCGGTGGCGCCGACGAGGGCGCCCGCCGCCGACAGCGCGCCCGCCAGCCGTTCCAGCTCGTCGAGCGTGTCGACCTCCCACGCCAGGTGGTACAGGCCGACGGTGCGGCGTCCCGCCTCGGATGCCGCAACGCCGTCGCCCACGGAGAAGAGCCCGAGATCGTGGTCGTTGGTGGACCCGGGCGCCTGCATGAACACCGCGTTCGCAATGGCCTCGCCGCCCATGTCGACGGGGCGGAAGCCGAGCACGTCGGCGTAGAAGGCGCCACTGCGCTGCGCGTCGCGCACGAACAGCACCGCATGGTTCAGACGGGTGATCGGCATGCCACCACTCCTTTTTGCACTTCGACGGTTTACTACTGGTTGAGGACGGCTTGGATCTCCAGGGAGAGCTGCACCTTGTCGCCGACGACCACGCCGCCGCCGTCCATCGGCACGGAGATGTCGATGCCGAAGTCACGTCGGTTGATCTGCCCGGTGGCGGTGAAGCCGACCCGGGTGCCGCCGTAGGGGTCGGGGGTGAAGCCGTTGAGCTCGAGGGCGAGCTCGACCGGCTTGGTGACACCGTGCAGGCTGAGGTCGCCGACGAGGACGAACTGATCGCCGTCGCCACCACGCACCTCCGTCGAGCGGAACGTCATCGTCGGGAACTGCTCGATGTCGAAGAAGTCCGCCGACTTGATGTGGGCGTCGCGCTGCTCGTTGCGGGTGTCGAGCGACGCCAGGTCGACGTCCGCCGTCACGCTGGAGTGAAGCGGGTGCTCGCCGGTCACGATCGTGCCGCTGAAGTCGCGGAAGTGGCCGCGAACCTTCGACACCATCATGTGCCGGACCGTGAAGCTGACCTCCGAGTGCACG